>JAAYAQ010000403.1 GCA_012719295.1 Candidatus Hydrogenedentota bacterium
AGGAGGACGTCGCGGGCGGCGCGCGGTACGCCCTCGAGTTCGTCGATGGCAAGGCGACCGTGAACGTGCGCGGCGCCCGCATCCCCAAAGGCGGGCAAGGCGCGCGCCGCGAACGCTCCGAAGACACCGAACTCCCGTTCGAGTTTGTGGTCGACCGCGACGCCCGCACCCTCACCGTGTCGGCCCAGGCCCACACGGTCACGCTGGCGGAGGGGACGTGGTCCGACTGGCTGGAGTGGACCTTTGAGCCCGCCAAGGAATTCACCGTCAGGGCGATCAGCCGGTTCTACCTCATGGAGGCGGGGGAACGGGTGCGGCTGTACATGTCGGCCTTCCAGTTTCACCCCGGCGCCCCCTATGCGCCCATGAGCTGTCCCGACGAGTTCACCCGCGAACTCGCGGAACGGTACGGCCTCTTCAAGACCCTGGGCTGGGCGCATGAGACCCATGCCCTGCGCGAAGGCGAATTGACCGAGGCGGGGTTCATGGAAGATTCCCTGCGCACCATGGACTGGCGCGCCATCCTGACCCTCGACGAACTGGACCGCGACGATTTCGACATCCTGATCGCCGCGTGGACCGCCACCGATCGCATTGGCCACATGTTCTGGCGGTACCGCGACCCCGAACACCCCATGTACGACGCCGAAGGGGCCAAGGTCTTCGGTGAAGCCCTCGAACAGTCCTACGAGAAAATGGACGAAATCGTGGGCAAGGTGATGCCGAAACTCCGCGAAGACGACCTGTTTATTGTCATGTCCGACCACGGCTTCGAGACGTTCCGCAAGGGATTCAACATCAACACCTGGCTGGTGCGCAACGGCTATGCCGCGGTGCAGGGCCAGGACGATCCCGCGACCGCCGTCGGCGAGAAGGGATTCCTCCTGGACTTCGACTGGTCGCACACGCGGGCATACGCCATCGGGCTCAGTTCGCTGTATCTCAACATTCAGGGCCGGGAGCGCCACGGCATCGTTCCGCCGGAGCAGGCCGACGCGCTCATACAGGAGCTGCGGGAGAAACTGCTCGCCGTCACCGACCCGGAGACGGGCCAGCCCATCTTCGACGAACTGTACTCGCGCGACGTGTACAGCGGCGCGGCCCTGTACGACGCGCCGGATATCTCCCTGGGCTACGCCCGCGGCTATCAGAACACCAAGAGCGCCGCCAAGGGCGCCGTCCCGAAGGCGCTCCTGATCCCGAACCTCGACAAGTGGAGCGGCGATCACGTGGCGGCCAACTTCACGCGCATCCCCGGCATGCTCTTCGTCAACAGGCCGCTGGCTGCCGGAGAGCCCGACATCCGCGATCTCGGCGTGACCTCGCTGGCCTATTCCGGCGTGCCCGCGCCCGAGGACTTCGAGGGGCGGAACCTGCTGTAGCGCCGTCCGCAGCGCGACGGCGTGTCCCCGTCTGGAGAAGGGAAAAGGATGCCGCGCGGCGTCAGCCGGGGCGCCGTCGGGTCAGCGCCTCCGGATTCACGCGAACCGGGCCACGCGTTTCTGGAGTTCCTGGGCACGATCCACCAGGCGGATGAGCGCCTGCGCCCGGTCCGGATGCCCCGAGTCTTTGGCGGCCACCATGGCAGCATTCAGCGCCTGTATCAGCGCGTCGAGCTGCCGGCTCATCTGTTCCGCCATCTGGCGCTCCGTGGGCACACGGGTCGTGAGGATCACATGCGGCACGAGGCGCAGCCCCGCGCCGTTCAGGTCGGCCTCCTGCAGATCCCGGGCGTCGAACTGGATCGGATCCACCACCTCAAACAACTCATGGTCGCGCAGAAAGTCGAGCAGTTCGGACTCCGTGAATGCGCCCAGGTCCTCCTCGCGCTGGAGGTACTCGAGCAACTGGTCAAACGGGACCAGCGGGTTCTTCGCCTGTTTCAGAAAACGGAGAACGCGCTGTTCGATGGCTTCCAGGTTCATGGGAAACACTCACTGTTGGGGCAGCAGGAAAGCCGCGGCCGTCACTCTTCGAGCAGATTGACTTCCCGCGCCTCCCAGGCGCCGGGCTCGAGCCTGAGGGTCTTGATTTCGTGCGGCGCGAAACGGGCCGTGATTTCCTTCTGGAAGTAGGGCCAGCGAATGCGGACCCCGGTCTCCACGCCGTCCGTCTCGTAGCCGCGCACGATCACGTCGCCGTTTTCTTCGCTGAATTTTACTACGGAGAGGATAACATTTCCGGCGTCCACTTCCATAAACGCCGCGCATGGGGGAAGCGTTCCGGGATGCGCCGACTCGACATGCACGGCCGGGGGCTCGTTGAGCGCCCAGGCTTTGCGCGGCACGCGCGCGTCCTGCCACGTGCCCGCGTGCGGCACGAGCCGGAAGTGCATGCGGTGCCAGCCCTGGTCCATGATCGGCCAGGGATACGACGCGTCGAGGCGGCCGTTATCGTGGTGGGCGTAGGCCGGACTCCGCAGCAGGGTCTGCCGAAGCACCCCGTCGCGAGCGTCGAACCCGTACTGGCCATCATTGAGCACGGCCAGGCCGTACGGCACGGCGCCGATCGTCCCCGTGAGGTCGATCCATTTCTGGCACGGTTCCTCCTCGCCGCTGGCCGTGCGCTCCTGTGCACCGTAGGCCGTGTCGCAGCAGACCCCGCCGCCCTCGATCCGGGTTTCGTAACCAAGTTTCAGCATCGTATACCGTTCCTGCCAGTTCACGCGGAACCGGCAGTCGATGGTGTCGACCAGGCGGTGCAGCGTCACGAGTGTCTCGGCCCGGGAACAGCCATACGACGACGTGACGAGCACGGTGGCGCGCACGGCGCCCGCCTCGAGGAGCGCGAGCGACGCGTTGCCAAAGCGGCCGGCCTCGACGCGGAACTCGTCGTACCCGTGGCTCCAGGTGTCCGACGAATCGACCATCGCTGCGAGGACGTTGCCCTTGTTCAACACTTCGACGCCGTGCTTCTTGTCGAACAGGCGCGACAGATGCCCGCCGTACGGATCGAACTCGAGACGCCACCAGTCGTTCTCGAGAAAATCGCGTCCGGATTCGAGCATGCCGGGAAGCTCCGGGGTTTTCGCGCCCGTCCGAAAATGATAGCAGCGATAGCCAAAGGCCGGGAGCTCGGCGGTAAACGCATAATTCACGTGGCCGATGCGTTCACCGGACACCGGCTGGACGGGCACGGCCTGCCCGCGGTCATCGGCCATGTGCACCGGCGCGTCGAGCGTGCGCGCGGCATTCCGCGGCGCGACGAGGGTCTCTGCGACCGGCCAGGGAAGCGGATTGAAGGCAACGACGGTGTTGCCCTCCGGGGTGGTGTCGAGCCGTCCCGCGATAACCTGAAGGGCCTCGTTGGCGGCTTCGACGGCGGCCGTGCGCGCGGCGCCCTGCTGGTCGCGCGAGTCCTCGTAGGCGGATTCGAGACTGGTGCCGGCGAGGATGTCGTGAAACTGGTTATAGAGCACATGCTGCCAGGCTTTGGCGAGCGCATCTTTTGGAAACGGATGCCCGGTGAGCAGGCTGGCCAGGGTGGCCAGGCGCTCGCCGCTCATCAAGGCGTGTTCCGCCCGGCGGTTCATGCGCTTGACCTCCGCGTGGGCGCTGTAGCAGCCCCGCGCGTGGTGCTGCAGGTCGCTGGTAATCACGGGGATGGAAACGTCCCTGGACGTGGCCATGAACCCTTCGAAATAGCCGATCAGGGTGGAGAATTCCGTGTTGGGCAGGTCCGGGCGGCGCTGGGCCTCGAGGATGTGCTCGATCGCGCGTTTGGTTGGTCCTCCCCCGTGGTTGCCGACCCCGAAGAAGGCGATGACGTGGGTTTGGCCGGGGTTCAGGTGCGGATTGTCGGCAATCCGGCCGATCCGCTCCAGGGTTTCCGCATCCGCGTTGTACGTTTCCTGGAGGTTGCAGGCGAGGATGCGGGAGCCGTCCCTGGCCTCCCACCAGAACGTCGTGCCATTGGGATAGCGCATTTCATGCGCAGCGTCCGGGCGCATGTAGACGTAGTACTCGATGCCCATCTTCTTGTAGATCTGGGGCAGCGTGCCCGCATGTCCGAAGCTGTCCGGGTTGAACCCCACGCGCGCCCGTATGCCGAATTCGCGCTGCAGAAAGAGCTGGGAGTACAGGCCGTGCCGCACAAACGACTCGCCCTCGGGGAGGTTGCAGTCCGGTTCGACCCACCAGCCGCCGGCGATCTCCCAGCGCCCTTCCTTGACGCGCCGGCGAATCTCTTCGAACAGGGCGGGCTCGCAATCCCGTATCCACGCGTAAAAACAGGCGCTGCTCGCCGTGAACCGGAAATCCGGCGTTTCGTTCATGCGGTCGAGCGCGCTGCGAAAGGTCGCGCGGACCTCCTCGTAGCCTTCGGTCCACCGCCACAACCACGTCGGATCGATGTGGCCGTGGCCAATCATGTGAACGGTCTTCCGGTGTGCGTTGTCCGTCATCAAAACCCCCTGCGTTTGCGCGCTGCGTGCGCGACTCTCTGCATGGCCGGGCGCCGGGTTCGGAACATCAGACGCCCCGCTCCAGGAATTTCTTCCGCTGCTCCTCGACGAACCCGCCGCCGCTGACGTGCACGCTGCGGAAGATCGTCGGATTGACGCCCCGCGCCTGCAACCGTTCGACCGCCTCGGCATGGACCGCCCACAGACAGTACGCGCCGGCCATCCCGCTCATGGGGCACATCTTCTCGTTGTCTTTTACCTCCACGGCGGCGTCGCCGAACGGCGCGCAGTTGTCGAGGGCCACGTCGACCACATCAAACAGTTTCTTGCCGGAAGGATGGGCGGCGGTACACCCGCGCATCTGCTCGGACGACGAGATGCCGATGGTGACGATGCCCCGTTCGCGGCACTGCAGCGCGGTCTCGATCACGTTGGGCGTCCGCCCGGAATTGGAGTTGATGATGAGCACGTCGCCTGGCCTGAGCAGGCTGCGATCAAGCGCGAGGGCCACGGTGCGGCCTTCGACTTCCGCGTTCTCGGCCTCGGTGCGCGCATCGCTACGCTGCGTGAGGGGGTTCTCGACGCTCAACGCGTACGAAAACGGGGCGATCGCCATGAGCCCGCCGGCGCGGTTAAAGGCCTCGTGTTTGAGCATGTGGCCGGTATCCATGACGCACAAGGCCCCGCCGCCGGCCAGACTGGCGGCGATGGCCTCCGCGGCGCGTTCAATGGCCGTCCGCTGGGTCGTGCGGATCTTCGCGAACACACCGTCCGCCGCCGTGAAAAAACTGTCGAGGTATCCCATTACGAAACTCCCTGGCGCTGTTGTTCGATTATCTTGAATATGGCCTCCCCCGGTTCCGTCACCACGGGGAAGACCCGAAACGCTATGCCGCTTCTGCGAAGCACCCGTTTGAGCGGGGTCAGGATCAGCGCGCCGCCGTTGAACACCCCGCCGGTCAGCACGACCGGGACGGGCCGTTCAACGAGGCCCGCCCGCTGGACCGTGGCCACGATGGTGTGCCCGAGCGCATGGCCCGCGCGGCGGCACACCGTCTGGGCGACCGCGTCGCCCGAACGCGCCGTTTCAAACACGACGGGCGCGCACGAAGCCACCTTCGGCCCGGACACGTGCCCGCCCGGATCCCGGAATGTGTAGATCTCCATGATGTGGCCGATCCCATAAAACGCGCACAGCGCGGGACTGAGCGCGGTCTTCGGGCCCCGCCCGTCTTTTTCGCGCATCGCCGCCGCGATGGCCTCCCGGCCAATCCAGTACCCGCTGCCTTCATCGCCGAACTGCGGTCCGAAACCGCCGCAGCCCGCGCCCTCCCCCTGTTCGTTGAGGGCGACGCAACTCGCGCCCGTTCCCGCCACCAGGCTGACGCCCGACGTCAGGTCATGGCATGCCAGGGCGACGGCCGCCTCCGACGTGAACACACACGTCACCTCGCCCAGGACCTCGCGAATGAGTTTCGTCACCAGTTCCTGAACCATGGGAGCGGCCAGGCCCACGGCTGTCACGCGGCCCTGCACCGCATCGGCGGAAGCCTTGATGTTGCGCAGCAGGCCGCGCATACGCCCGGCGTAGGCCTCGTAGTCCGGCGCCTGTACGTACAGTCCGGAGGAGGTGCCGCCGATCTCGCGGGCCAGGATGTTGCGCGCCGTATCCGACAAAAGCAGCCGGGTCTTGCTGCCCCCGCCTTCAATGGCAAGCCACAATTCTTTCCTGATAGCGGCCATGGCGATGTTGATCGATCCTGCGACAACCCACCCGTCCGGACATCAGTCCGGACAGCGGTCCGGACATCGGTCCGGACAGCGGCGGCATTGTAGGTGCGGGAACACGCGATTTCAACAGACGGCGCAGGAGCGAGCAACACCGCCTCGGCGGTCCGGTGGAAATCCGCTGTCACGCTGAATTCAGGCCCGCCGGCGCTTCCCGGCCGGCCGTTGCGCGGCGCTCGAATACGAAAAGTGCAGCGAGATTCCGGTTGCGACGGGCATTTTCTCTCAAAAAGCACTATTCCCTTTTTTTGATTCCGTTGTGTGTATTGGCCTACCATGTATGGGTAAAGCGTGTCCAACGCGGGCTGGCCAACCGGCTGACGCAACCTTCGTTGCCTGAAACCAGGGTGGTGGAAACACGATGAACACCGAAGCGATCAAACAGGGATTTCAACAGGCGGCGGCCCTCTTTCAGGCACAGCAGTACGACCAGGCGCTTCAGATCCTGGATCGACTCGACAACGCCGTGCCCAATACGCGGGACATCTTGTATTTCAAGGCGCGCGTGCTGGGCGTGCTGAACCGGGCTCAGGAAGCCGCCACGCTCTGTGACCGTCTCACCGCACTGGGAGACGCCCGGGGCGAACAGTTGAAGGCCGCGCTCGCGGTCGTCCCGTCCGGGCCACCGCCCGTGCCGTCCACGGGGAGCGACGGAACCGCGGGGCCGCCCCCTCTCCTGCCGGACCAGGACATGGCCCCTTCGTATGCCATGCCGCCCCAATTCGGCTCGGCGCGACGCAGCAAGAAAATGATGAACATCGTCGGCTTCGGGCTGATGGGGGCCCTGCTGCTGGCCGCGGTCATTGTCGTCATCGTGCGAGGGGGAGATGGCGGCAAGGACGGCGCCACGCCCCCCAAACCCCAGCCCCCGGAGGGCCACATGGCATCCGCGTCCGGCGAAGCGACACCATCGGCCGTGACGCCCACGCCCCCGGACGAAGCCCCTTCGGAATCTCCGGAAACGGAAGGCGCCGCCCCGAAAGCAGGGGCCGCCTCCGAAGCTCCGGAGCCGACCGGCGCCGCGGACGCCGCTGAAACCTCCCCGGAACCGGCGGCCACCGCCGAACCGGCCCCGGCCGCGCCCGGCGTAGGCGAGTCGGTCGAATCCCTGGCGGCGCGACTGCAGCAAATGGACCCGGCCGAGCAGTTCAAGACCATGTCGGAGATGGATACGGCGCAGTTGGCGGAATTGATCAAGGTCCAGTCCAAAGCCCTCGTGGACGCAATGGCTCAGCAGGCCGCGACTCCGGAAGACCAGCAGGCCGTGGCGCAGATGCGCCAGGAGCTCGAGAACACCGATTTCCAGGAAGCCGCCCGGATGACCAAGGAGATGATGGCCCAGGCCGACCCGCAAGCGCTCGCCCAGATGGGCATCTCCCCCCTGGAAAGCAGCGCCCAGCCGAAGGAAAGTTATACCGACGAGATCATGCGCGGGTTTCATTTCGACAACGACGAAGACGCCGGGCAGGCCGAAGCCGGAGACACCGGCGCGGCGGAACAGGCCCCCGGTGACGCCACCATTGAAGAGAGCACGGAAAACGCGGTCCCCGAAACGCCCGAACCCGTGCCCGATGCGCCCGTCCGGCCCATCTTCGGCAACGTGCTGGCTCGAACGCTCGAGTTTCCGAAAGACGTGAATCTCGGCGTGGTGTACCTGCGCAAGACGGGCGCGCTGGAACGCGAACCCTGGGAGCGCGCGGCGGACGCCCGCGGCAAACTCGGCATCCCTCCCGGCTACGATGTGAAACTCCAGATACAGACGCGCAAGCTGGAGTATCTCGAGAAATTCGGGCCGGATGACATTCAGGTGTTGAGCCTGTGGAGCGTGAAGATTGACGACAAGAAACTCGAACCCATCAAGCGATTGACGGGGCTTAAGGAACTCGATATCCGCCAGACGGACGTCACGATGGAAGGTTGGGAAGCGCTTCGCAAAGCCCTTCCCGAGTGCCGTATTCTGTATTGAACACGGCAGCGCCATCCTCCGGCCGGCATCTCCTCTCAGCGGGCCCTCGGGGCCAAAAACGAAAGGCAAAACCAATGCGTGCATACTATTGTCCGGGGACCCACTGGGACCGTGAATGGTACGAACCGTTTCAGGAATTCCGCATGTGGCTGGTCGAACTGGTCGACGACCTGCTCGACCTGCTGGAACGTCAGCCCGCCTACACGTGCTTTCATCTCGACGGCCAGGCGGTCGTTCTCGAGGACTATCTCCGGGTGCGGCCCGAAAACCGCGACCGGCTTGTCGCCCAGATGCGCGCGGGTCGCATCGTGGCCGGCCCCTGGTATGTCCTTCCCGACGAGTGGCTGGTCTCCGGCGAGAGCTACATCCGCAATGTCATGAAAGGCCGGGCGGTCTGCCGCGAACTCGGCGTGCCTGCGATGCGTTTCGCCTACACGCCCGATCAGTTCGGCCATATCGCCGCGCTGCCCATGCTCATGCGCGGACTCGGCTTCGATGCCGGCATCTGCTGGCGCGGCGCACAGGATGAAAACTACCCTGCCCTGTTTCTGTGGATCGGTCCGGACGGAAGCCGGATGCCCACCTTCAAGCTCCGCGACGACGGCAGTTATGCCCCGTTTTTGTTCAAGTTCCGCAACCTGCTCGAGAACAATCAGCTGACCGAGGACCTGATCCGGGAACACTTCGAACCCTACTTCAAGGAGGAGTGCGAGCGGGGCCATGCCCCCCTGGTGCTTCTGCTCGACGCCATCGACCATTACCCCGCCGACGAACAGAGCGTGACCATCCTGCAGAAACTGAAGGAGATGTATCCCGACGTCGAATTCGTGTGGGCCTCGCTGGAAGAGTTCGGACGCGAGATGGCCGCGCACGCGGACCAATTGCCGGAACGTACGGGTGAGTTACGGGAACCGTGCCGCACCAGCGGCCGCGGCGGCCAGTATCTCATCGTGCATACGCTCTCCTCGCGGTATCCCCTCAAGAAAGCCAACGACGAGTGCCAGGCCCTGCTTGAATACTGGGCCGAACCGGCCGCCCTCATGGCGCGCATGCGCGGCGGGCAGCCCAACCTGCAGTATCTCGCGCTGGCCTGGGAATACCTCCTCAAGAACCATGCCCACGATTCCATCTGCGGCTGCAGCGTGGACCAGGTCCACCGCGACATGCGCTACCGCTTCGATCAGTGCCGGATGCTGGCGGACGGGCTGGTGCGCCGCCTTACCGCCGGCATCGGCGCCGCAAGCGATACCCCCGAAGCCCTCGCCAACACCGTCGTCCACAATCCCCTGCCGTATGAACGCAACGGCGTCTTCGAACTCGCACTGCCTTTCCCCAAAGACTACGCGCCCAAATACGTTGACGGGCTCGTCACCGGCGAGCCCATCAACCGCTTCCGCCTGTTCGCACCTGACGGGTCGCCCATCCCGTATCAGCTGTCGCGCATCGAACACGGCGTCCTGCACAAACGCATCCGAGACAACGGACGGTTTTCAAACTTCCACGGCGACGTGTATCACGTGGCCGCTGAGCTGTCCCTGCCCGCCTGCGGTTGCACGGGCCTTCGCATCGAGCCCACCGAGGCGGCCAACCGCAACGCAGGCACCCTGCTGTCCGGACCGCTCACCGCAGACAACGGCCACATCGCGCTCTCCATCCATCCCGACGGCACCGCGTCGCTGACCCACAAATCGTCCGGCAAAACCTATGGCCCGCTCTTCCTCTATGAAGATGCCGGCGATTGCGGCGACGGGTGGACCCGCGGCCCACTCGTCAATGACATCGTCTTCAAGACGCCGGGAAACGTCGTGTCGGTTGCCGTGGACGAAGACGGCCCCCTGCGCGCCGTGTTTCGCATCGAACGCGAGCTGCACCTTCCCCGGATGCTCGACAAGGCCACCCGCTGGCGCGCCAGCGACCGCGTCCCGCTGCGCATCACCGATCGGGTGTGCATCGATAAGGACGCGCCGTTCGTACGGGTGCGCACGCGCGTCGAGAACACGGTCGAGGACCATCGCCTGCGCGTGCTCTTTCCCACCCCTATCGCGACAGACCGTTCGTTCGCCGAAACGCCCTTCGCCATGGTGGACCGGCCCATCGACCCGCCGGCCGAGACCGCGGAGTGGCATGAACGCGTCAATCCGGAAACGGCGTTCACGAGCCTGTTCGGCATTCAGGACGCCGCCGGAGGCCTCGCCGTGCTGTGCCCGTTCGGACTCCACGAATACGAGGTCACCCGGACCCCGCAGCGCGTGCTGGCGCTCACCCTGTTCCGGTCAACGTACCAGACCGTCGGCACCGCCGGCGAACCCGACGGCCAACTGCTCGCACCCCTGGACTTCGAATACCTGGTGTATCCGTTTGCCGCGCCCCTCAATCCCGCGGCGGCCCTGCGGCTCGTGCAGGAGGCGCAAACGCCCATCCGCTGCCATCAGGCGAAGTCCCTGCCCGACACCGTGTCCTTCTGCCGTATCGAGAGCGGCGCCGCGGTGTTCACGGCCCTCAAACCGGCTGCGGACGGCAATGGCGGCATTGTGCGGTTCTGGAACCCCGGCGCTGCCGTCGCCGAAGCCGTCGTCGCCTTCCCGCAAGCCCTGAAGTCGGCCCACGCTTGCGACCTCAACGAGGAACCGGGCGAGGAGCTGGCCCTGCGCGACAACGGAAAGCGGTTCACCGTGGCCGTCCCGCCACGCGCCCCGGCCACCGTGCGCTTCACCTGGTAAACGCTGCGTCCACATAAGTGGGCGCCGGGCCCGCACCGGAGAAGAACGGGGACGCGCTCCAGGCGCCGCCCCCGGCGTGACCGCGTGTCCCCCGCTCGGGTATTGTGCGCGGAATGAGACCTATTTGAACGCGCCGGGCCAATTTCGTACAATTATGTATGGTTTGAAGGTCTTTTCTACCGATTTGTTGCCCGAAATTCCAGGCATTCCGGGAAGGTACCGTCACCATGTCCGAACCTGCTGACCCGCTCGCGTCCCACCGGCGCAACGAACTGGCGCTGCTGTTCGACATCAGCCTGATCCTCGACCGCAGCCTCGATCTGCGCGACGAGGTCGGGGCCATCCTCCGTGCCCTGGCCAAACATACCGGCATGGTGCGCGGCACCCTGACCCTGCTCAATCGCGAGACCGACGAGATCCTGATCGAGGAAGGCCACGGCCTCTCCGCGAAGCAGCGAGAGCGCACGCGCTACCGGCCCGGCGAGGGTGTCACCGGAATGGTCATCCAGACCGGGCGGCCCATGGTCATTCCGCGCATCTCCGAGGAACCCCTGTTCCTCGACAAGACCGGGGCGCGCAGCAAGATGCGCAAAGATGAGATCGCCTTCGTGTGCGTGCCCATCAAGATCGAGAACGAGGTCCTGGGCGCCCTCAGCGCCGACCGGATCTACCACGAACCCGTGTCGCTCGACGAGGACCTGCACCTCCTGAGCATCATCGCCCGGATGATCGCCCAGGCCGTCCAGCTGCGCCGCAAAGCCCTCGAAGACCAGCAACGCCTCATCGACCAGAACAAACGCCTTCAGCAGGAACTCCAGGACCGGTTTCGCCCCGCCAACATCATCGGCAATTCGGGCGTCATGCAGCAGGTCTACAACCTCGTCGCCCAGGTCGCCAAGAGCGACACCACCGTCCTCATTCGCGGGGAGAGCGGCGTCGGCAAGGAACTCGTGGCCCAGGCCATTCACTACAACAGCCACCGCACCGCCATGCCCTTTATCAAGGTGAACTGCGCCGCGCTGCCCGAATCGGTCATCGAAAGCGAGTTGTTTGGACACGAGAAAGGCGCATTCACGGGGGCGATTCGCGAGCGAAAAGGACGTTTTGAGCTGGCGGACCGCGGCTCGATCTTCCTCGACGAGATCGGCGACCTCACGCCCGCCATGCAAATCCGCCTGCTCCGCGTGCTTCAAGAGCGCGAGTTCGAGCGCGTCGGCAGCACCGACACCATCAAGGTGAACGTCCGGGTCATCGCCGCGACCAACCGCGAACTCGAAATGCTCATGGAACAGGGCACCTTCCGGCAGGACCTCTATTACCGGCTCAACGTGTTTCCCATCCACCTGCCCCCGCTGCGCGAGCGCAAAAGCGACATCCTCGATCTAGCAAACTTCTTCGTCGAGAAATACAGCAAAGCCAACGGAAAGAACGTCCGCCGCATCTCCACCCCCGCCATCGACATGCTCATGAGCTACCACTGGCCGGGAAATGTCCGCGAACTCGAAAACTGCATCGAACGCGCCGTGCTCCTCAGTAACGACGACGTCGTGCATGGACACCACCTGCCCCCCACGCTCCAGACCGCCGAGGCCAGCAATACCGTCATGGCCGGCACCCTCGAAAACGCGCTCGACGCCGTCGAGCGCGAGATGATCATCGAGGCCCTCAAAAATGCCCGCGGGAACAAGGCCAAAGCCGCCCGCGACCTCGGCATCAGCGAACGCATCATGGGGTTGCGCGTCCGCAAACACGCCATCAGCACAAAAGCCTTCCGTCCCGCCCGGACCCGCGCCTGACCACAACGCCCCCGCGGAAATCCAC
>JAAYAQ010000404.1 GCA_012719295.1 Candidatus Hydrogenedentota bacterium
ACCATCGCGCTGGACGAAGCGGAACAGGCCCGGTGGCGCGAGAAGGTCGTGCCGATCCTCGACGAATACGTCGCCAACATGACCGCTAAAAACCTGCCCGGCGACACGTTCCTCGCCGATTTGCAGGAAAAACTGGCGGCCTCCGCGGGCCGGTAAAGCGCATAGACAGGAAACACCGTTCGCATGACTAGCAGTCTGAGGTCATTGTACGCGGGGTATAACGCGTGCGTCCGGGCAGTGGTCATGGTCATGGCCTACATCGCGGGCGCCGCGGTTTGCGTCATGATGCTGACCACCTGCCTCGACGTCATCCTGCGCCGGGTATACGCCCCGCTGCCCGGCGCGCTCGACATCGTCACCCTGGCGAGCGCCATCTGTATCTCCTGCGCGCTACCCTACACCACGGCGGTCAAGGGCCACGTCTCGATCGAGTTCTTCTTCCACAAACTCTCGCGCCGGAACCGGATCATCGTGGATACCTCCTGGCGGCTGCTGGCCATCGCACTGTTTGTATTCATGTGCCGGAGATGCATTTTGTACGGAAACTCCATGCACCGAAGCGGCGAGGTAACGCTCACCCTCCAGGTCCCCCTGTTCTGGACGCTCTACGTGCTGGCATTCGCCTGCGGCGTGAACGCCCTGGTCGTCCTCCACAACATGCTGCATCCCAACCGGGAGATGATCAAGCCATGACGGAGGTGCAAATCGGTCTTCTCGGTTGCGGGGCGCTGCTCATCCTTCTTGCCAGCAGCATGCCCGTGGCCTTGTCGATGGCCGTGGTGGGCGCCGTCGGCTACGCCATCGTCGTGTCCCCCCAGGCCGCCATGAGCATGGCGACGATGGACCTCTACGGCACGTTCTCCAATTACAGCCTCACGGTGATCCCCCTGTTCGTCCTCATGGGCCAAATCGCGTTCCACGGGGGGATCAGCCGGCGCCTGTTCAACACCGCCTATACCTGGCTCGGGCCCCTTCCCGGCGGGCTGGCCATGGCCACCGTCGCGGCCTGCATGGGATTCGGCGCCATCTGCGGCTCGGGACCCGCCACCGCCGCCACCATGGCCGCCGTGGCCCTCCCCGAAATGCGCCGCTACAACTACGACATGGAACTCGGCAGCGGCGCCGTGGCCGCCGGCGGCAGCCTCGGCATGTTGATCCCCCCCAGCGTCGTATTCATCGTCTATGCCATCATGACCGAGCAGTCCATCGGCGAGCTGTTCATCGCGGGCGTGCTCCCCGGCATCCTGATCGGCGGGCTCTTCTGCCTCACCATTTACGCCAGCTGCAAACGCCGCCCGCACCTTGGCCCCCCCAGTCCCCCCTTCACCTGGTCGCAACGCTTCAAGTCGCTGAGGGGCGTCTCCGAAACTCTCGTCCTTTTCCTCGTCGTGATGGGCGGCATGTTTGTGGGGTTCTTCACCGCCACCGAGGCCGCGGCGATCGGCGCGGCCGGCACCATCGCCGTCTCGCTCTTCCAACGGCAATTGACCTGGAAGATCTTCGTGCGCTCGCTCATCGAGACGCTCCGGACTTCCTGCATGATCCTGATTATCGTGGCCGGAGCCCTGATATTCGGGCATTTCCTGGCCGTCACGCGGATCCCCTCCAACCTCGCCGAATTCCTCGCGGGGCTCCCCCTGCCGCCGTTCATGATCATGGCCCTCATCATCCTGTTCTATCTCGTGGGCGGCTGTTTCATTGACGCGCTCGCCCTCGTATTGCTCACCACGTCCATCTTCTATCCAGTCATCCTGGAACTCGGCTACAATCCCGTCTGGTTCGGCGTCATCATCGTCGTCGTGACCCAGATGGGCGTCATCTCTCCCCCGGTGGGCGTCAATGTCTACGTCGTCAGCGGCATCGAGCGCGATATCCCCCTGCAAACGGTGTTCAAGGGAGCGCTGCCCTTCCTGGCCACGCTCATCCTCGCGGCGGCAATTCTGATCGCATTCCCCAAGATCTGCCTCTTCTTGCCCGAATTGATGCAGCAGTAGCGGCTACGGTTAACCTGGAGGGGTGCAAGCCATGACAGAGACCGTTCGAGACACCGGCGCCTACGAGCGCATCCTCTTCTGCACGGACTTCTCCGAAAACGCCGAGTTCGCCTTCGACTACGCCATCGACGCCGCCGTGCGCCGCCCCGGAAGCGTCCTCTACGTCCTTCACGTCATTCCCGAACCCGACGCCCAGTTCTGGAAAACCTACATCTACGAGGTCGAGGACGTCGATCAGAAGGCCAAGCGCGACATCGACGAACGCATCGAAAAAACCTATCTCGTGCGCGCGCCCAAATCCGTCCAGATCGAAGTCGTCATCCGCGTCGGCAAAGATTCCGACTCCATCCTCGAATTCGCCGAGGAAAACGCCGTCGACCTCATCGTCATGGGCCGCCGCGGCCGGAGTTCACTCGGCAAAGTCCTCTTCGGAAACGTTACCGAGAAAATCTGCCGGAAAGCCCCCTGCGCCGTCCTGATCGTCCCCCTGTCGCTGAAAGAACGAAAAGCGAAAACGCAGGAATAACGAGAGACGCGGCGAGTTTTTCACTCTCCCGGGGCGGCCCCCGCGTTGCCCAGGGCCGCTTCCACGCGCTCCATCCGCTGCAACACGTTCAGGACGTCGGCGTGGACCTCTTTGATGTCGCGTTCAAGCCGGATGCGCGAGTTCCAGGTCCAATAGAGCAGTTTGCTGAACGTGATCCATCCGTCGCCGAAGAGAAACACCATCGCCCCCGCCACGGCAATCGCGCCGTTTCCGAGGACCACGCCCAGCACAAGGGCGGGAATTCCGCAGAGCAGAATGAACACCCCAATGCCCGTGCCGGCCCAACCCCACCGTGCCGCTTTCTTCATCCGTTCCTCATACATCGCTCGCACTCCTTCCTTCATGTCAGCCGCGCGGGCTTCCCAGCCC
>JAAYAQ010000405.1 GCA_012719295.1 Candidatus Hydrogenedentota bacterium
GCTGGCGCGGGTGGATAAAAATCTCTTGACATAGATTGTTTAAAGTGCTAAACTCTGCCATGAATGGACTGATTAGACAGGAATTTCCATGGCAAATGCTTCGGAAAGAGGAAATTCAGTACATAGTGCAAAGCGTGTAACGTTTGTGGTTACCGTTTGTAATGTAGCGTGTTTCGGTGAGTTGTGTGTAACGGAATGGAGAAGGAGAGTACCATGAATTTCATCAACACGATTCTCTGCTGGGTAGAGAGCATCATTGGCGGCATTTTCGGATTCCTGAATAATGCCCTCGGCGGGATCCTCGGCATCCAGCTGCCGGTCCCGGATTTTGGTTGCGGCGAGGAGTAATCTCCCGGCACACCGAAAACTGCGCCGGGGCTGTCGCGGGGTCAACACACCGCAAGGCAAAGACCGGCGAAGCGTTTTAATGGCTAAGCCCTTTCAAGGAAGTGGCTTAGCCATTATTGTATTCAGACGGCAAAAGGAATCGGGATGCGATCCTTCGGGGGACCGGCGCACGAGCGCAGTTCCTGATCTGGCTGGCGCGACAGGAGCGGGCCGCGGCAGCTTCGGTCCAGTTATTTGCATCCCGCGGCCGTAACGCGCGATACTTGAGTTTTCCAGGCGCCGGCCGGCCGGCGAGCCATGCCGCAGGGCAGTTCATTCCCCGGCGGCCGGATCTGCGCATGGGGTCCGGGTATAGTAGACGAGGGCTTTTCCAGACAGGCCAGCCACAACCCGGATCGCAGACATCTAGATGTATCTGAGATTGACACGCGGGAGAAACACGATGGGTAAAGGTAAGTTGATGGAGCCGGGACCGTTTGTTTATTTCGAAGGCAACTATGTGCCGGTGGAAGACGCCAAAGTCAGTATCATGACGCACGCCTTCAACTATGGCACGGGACTCTTCGAAGGAATCCGCGGATATTATTCCGCGGACGAGGACAACATCCTCGTTTTCCGGCTGGCGGAGCATGTCGACCGCCTGGTTCGGAACTTCAATATCATGTGCATGGAGATCCCGGAGACCCCCGAGGATATCGCCAGGATCTGCGTCGAAGTGATCAAGCGGAGCGGGTTCCGCGAAGGCGTTTATATCCGGCCCCTGTGTTACAAGAGCGAATTGTCGCTGGGACCGCGCCTGAGCGGCGTCGAAAGCCGGTTCTGCTGCTACGTCATCAAGCTTGGCGAATACTGTGACATCGAGTCCGGTCTGGATGTCGTGGTTTCGTCCTGGCGGCGCCTGTCGGACAACGCCATCCCCAGCCGCGCGAAGAGCACCGGCAGCTACATCAATTCCTCGCTGGCGGCGACCGAGGCCAACCAGGCCGGGTTTGACGAAGCGATTTTCCTGCGCGAAGACGGCAGCGTTGCGGAAGGCAGCGCGATGAACATGTTCATGGTCCTGAATGGCCAGCTCATCACCACGCCGCCCACCGCCGACATCCTGGTCGGGATCACGCGCAATACGGTGATCGAACTGGCCCGGAACGAACTCGGACTGGACGTGGTGGAACGGCCGATAGCCCGCACCGAACTCTACGTCTGCGACGAGGTGTTCTTCTGCGGTACCGGCGCCCAGGTCGCCCCGGTGCGGTCGGTCGACCGCCGCGTGATCGGCGGAGGCACGCCCGGACCGGTCTCCCGCAAGCTCCAGGATCTCTATTTCCGCGTCGTCATGGGGAAGGTCGAGAAGTACCGTTCCTGGTGCACGCCCGTCTACTGAGCCGGGCGGCCGGCCTCCTGCCCGGAAGGACACCCATGAACAGCGAACACGCACTGCGAGAGGCGATCTGCGAAGTGGGCCGCCGCTTGTGGCAGAAGAACTTTACGGCCGCGACCGACGGAAACATCAGTGTCCGCCTCTCGTCCGAAACCTTTTTGTGCACCCCAAGCGGGGTCTCCAAAGGGTTTATGGCGCCCGCGGACCTGGTAATTGCCGATGCCTCGGGCCGCAAAGTGGCCGGCGAAGGCGCCGTGACCAGCGAATTCTGGACGCACCTGGCCGCATATGAAGAGCGCCCTGACGTGTACGCCGTCGTGCATGCCCACCCTCCGAAAGCGGTGGCGGCGTCGCTGGCGGGCGTGTCGCTGGCCGAGCCCGTATTGCCGGAACTGCTGTTGACCGTCGGCGGCATTCCCACGGTGCCGTATGCCACCCCGGCCACCCGGGAGGGGGGAGCGGCCATCCGGGAGATCATTCGTTCCTGCGACGCTCTGATCATTGCACGGCACGGCTCGCTCACGGTGGGCAGGGACGTGTTCGATGCCTACTACAAGCTCGAGAAGCTGGAGCATGCGGCCGAGACCATGCTGCTGGCCAGTCTGCTACATCACCCCGAGCGGCTTCCGGAAGAGGAAATCGCGAAACTTTACCGCCTCCAGGAAGCCTACAATCCGGGCATGCGTCTGTTCCGGCCGGAATAGCCTCAGGGGTTCGCCAGCCGGTTTTCCGCGGGCGGCGACCCGGTCTGGGACGGGCTGGTTTGCGAATGCGCGCCTGCCGCGGCAGCCCCAGAGTGGACATATCGGCAAAACAAGGCTAGGATAATCCCCACGGAATCTGGTAGAAGTGTGCGGACGGGGGATCATTGCGGCAGCGGCGCCCCTGCCGGCACAGGAAACCGCTTGAGTGTCCCGTACCCTTCGGCTATGCTGTGCTCGTTATGGGCACGGCATCGGGCGAGGGAGAGGCAGCGTGACCGGACGTCAGGCGAACAACAGCGACAAGACCCGAGTCTGTCCCTATTGCCGCATGGAAATCAGCATCTTTGCGACGAAGTGTTTTCACTGCGGCGAACGCGTGGACCCGCCCAGAACCGACCAGCGCCATTTCTCGATGGAGGATCTCGGCGGGCGCAAGTCGACGAACTACGCTCCCTCCGAGAGCGTCATGGCCGCGCTGGAGACGTTCCGTGCCGAGTTGACGGGCGAGATCCAGCACAGCAGCGGGGGGGCGGTAACGCCAACGAGCGGCGGCGGGGATGTGCCCTCGGAAAGCGGGTTGCCCACACTCGATGAACGCAGCCGGCAACTGGCCTCCCTTCATGAGGAGTCGCGGCCGACGGGCGCGTTCGCGCAGGTCTATGTTTATCCGCGGCAATCGGCTGGCCGGCGGCTGGCTACCTATCTGGCGTTCGTGATCGTATTGGCCGTGCTGGGCGTGGGCGGGTTCGGCCTGTATTCCTTGATCAAGGGCCGTCACCCGGAGCCGCCGCCGGTCGTTCAGGAGGCCGTTGTCCCGCCCAACAAAGCGCCGCAACTCCTGCAGGAAGGCAAGCTCCTGGACGCACTGAACGCCGCCCGTGACGCCGTCGTCTCCCACGAAACGCAAGAGAACCAGACCATCCTGGCAGAGACCCGGGCGGCCGTGCGGCAGGAAGTGGAAAAGCTCATTGAGACCAATCCATGGACGCCCGAGGATCTGCAGCGTGCGGTCGAGCTGGCCACCCAGGCGGCGATCATTGACCCGTGCGACGAGCTCGCCGAACTGGAACGCTACGCCAGGAACGAGGACTATACCTACGGCATGATGCTGGTCCGGCCGGAACCCAGGGGGGTGACAGGAAAGGCCCAGTTCCGCTTGAATACCCTGTCCGAGGCGGCGGCCCAATTGGGCGGCGACAAGATAACCGTCGAGGTCGGGGACGAGTTTGCCGGCAGGTTTGAGCTGCTCCGCGTCGGCCGCAGCGAAGCGGAAGTGCGGGACACCCTGAGGGACCGGCGGCTCATCTACTCCCTGGCCGGCACATTTACCTTGGCTGAGTGATCCCCCAACGGGCTTGCCGCGTGCCGCGCCGATCGCGTGTGATTTACCCCGCCAGAAGGGCCCTGATGCGCCCAGCGTTCCGCGATGCCCGAGCGCAGGGCAATCGCACTTAATGCGCCCCGCACAAAGTGTCTTCGTGAGACGGGTTGTTTGTGACCCCGGTCCTCGTCTCCCCTGCAAGAGCAGGGGTCCAGAGTCCTACTGGATTCCTGCTTACGCAGGAAAGACGTTAAAAAATGCCGTTCCCTCGTGCGCCGACAGGCCTGCAGGATTCCTGTGTGACCCCTGCCTCCGTCACCCCTGCGAAA
>JAAYAQ010000406.1 GCA_012719295.1 Candidatus Hydrogenedentota bacterium
CATGTCCACTGTGTCCACTGTGTCCACAAGATAACAAGGATGCAGCCGAGACGCCTGCGCTACAAAAAAAGCATGCCGGCCCCGGCGCCCGCCAACGTGACAATCTCCGTGGCTTTGTGTCTTGGTGTGAAATACGAAGAGGTGGACAACAACCTCACACCAAGCCACCACAATCCGTGCGTTGTCGGCATCACCCCGCGGCCAGCGGCCGTTTCGGGTCCATGCGCCGGGCGTCCTCGGGGGTAACGACCTCGAACCGCACGCTGTCCAGCACGCCGTCCGGCGCGAGACAGGTCAGTTTGTGGTTTCCGGGGCGGAGGTCGAGGTAGACCGGCGCCTCCGGCCCGGATCCCCCGAGATAGCGGTCATCCAGGTACCAGTGCAACACCCCGGCACGTTCGATAGATGCCCGAAGCCGGATGCGATCGCCGGTCGGCTCCCCGGTCAGAACGTAGACGGCCCCTTCCGACGGATGCTGGATCGCCAGGGCGTCGCGCCGTGCCTGCGGCGCCTCCGGCGAAGTGCGGTCGACAATGCGCGGGTCGCGCACGGCGGCCAGGTCCCAGCGCCGGGCGTCGCCGGGCCACCGTTCCACGATGCGTTCCCCGCCGGTCCCGCCGGGGTAATGCATGTCGCACACGCGGTGGAGGAATTGCGTGCGCGGAAGCGTCTCACGCCGCGTGCTGGCACACCATGGGCTTGCCGGCAGACCGCTGACGGCGCACACGGCGGTCTCGCGTAGGGCCTCGCCGGTCTCGGGCCAGGCGGGCGTGTTCGGCACGTCAAGCGCGCGGAAGATCTTCGCCGCCAGCGGCAAAGCCACCGTGGACCCGACCAGCCACTTCGACGACGCCGCGTCGTTGTTGCCCATCCAGACCCCCACGACATAGTGCCGGTTGAACATGAAGGTCCAGGCGTCGCGATAGTCTCCGGAGGTGCCGGTTTTCCACGCCACGCGGGTATTGGCCGCGCCCACCGGCACCAGTTCGCGTTCAAACTCATCCGGCGGCGTCTGTTCGAGCATCTCGAAGAGTTTGAGGCACGTGCCCCGCGTCAACGGGCGGGTTTCAGGCCCGGGCGGCTGCAACTCGTGTATCCGGAGCGGGCGGTACACGCCCAGATTGGCGATCATGCAATAGGCCGCCGCCATCTCCTCCAACCGGACCTCGCAATTGCCGAGGGTGAGGCCCAGTCCGTAATGTTCCGCGGGCTTGACCACCGTTGTGATCCCGGCCCGCGGCAGAAACGCGTGAAATCCGTCTGTCCCGACGCGTTCGAGAATGGTCACGGCCGGCACGTTCAGCGATAGCTGAAGCGCCTTTCCCGCCGAGACCAGGCCGCGGTAGCGATCGTCGAAATTCTCGGGCGCATACCGTCCGTAATCGAGCGTACCGTCATACAACGTCTCGGAAGAGTAGAGGCAATCGCTGTCCATGGCCAGGGCATAGATGAACGGTTTCAGGGTGGAGCCCGGCGAGCGCAGCGCGCGGCACGCATCGACCTGCCCTCCGCCCGGCGTGCCGTAAAAATCGCCCGATGCCACCCTCGCCAGGACTTCCCCCGTCGGCGTGTCGATGACGAGCGCCGCGGCGTTCGTGATCTCGCCGGGATAGTACCGGAGCCGCTCGCGCACGATCTGTTCCATGCGCGCCTGGATGCCGGCATCGAGCGTGGTGCGAATCCGCCCGTGTTGGCTGAGCTGCGGACGCAGGCTCATCGCCAGATGCGGAGACAGCGAGGGAAAATCGTGCCATTCCACGCCCAGCGGCGCCTTGCAGGCGTGCGCGTATTCGTCTGCGTCGATCAAGCCCTCGTCCCGCATCCGTTCGAGAACATGGTTGCGGCGCGCCCGCGCCCGCGAGGGGTGCTCGAGGGGCATGTAGGGGCCGGGCGCCTTCGGAAGCCCCGCGAGCAACGCCGCCTCATGCAGGTTCAGCTCGCGGGCAGGTTTCCCGAAATACCGCAGCGAAGCGGCTTCGCACCCGACCAGATTCAGCCCGTAGGGCGCGGAATTGAGGTACGTTTCCAGAATCTCGTGTTTGGACGCCCGGCGTTCGAGCCGCAACGCGGCGAGGGCCTGGCCGAGTTTGCCACATACCGAGCGCGTGGGCGGCAAACCGCGTTTGGCAACCTGCATCGTCAGGGTCGATGCGCCCGACACCACTTCGCCCCCGCGAAGGTTCGTCACGGCCGCTCGCACGATGGCCAGCGGGTCCACACCCGGATGGACGTGAAACCGCTGGTCTTCGGTGGCCAGCGTGGCGTGGATGAGATGCGGGCTCATCTCCGCCATGGGCCGCGGGAAACACCACTGTTCCCCGTCGTTCAAGAACGCGTACAGGGGACGGCCCTCGCGGTCGAGCAGTTCGCTTGACGCGGACAGTTGCAGATAGGGCCGGGTATCCATGGGCCATGCCAGCATCAGCACAAGGGCCAGAGCGGCGGCCGCGCAGGCCGGAATCGTCCGGCGCGGCGCAAGCGCCGCCCTGGCCAGGCGTCGAAGACGGGCTGTATCCGGCCGCTTCATTGCCGGGACTTCACCTCCATGCGGCCCATGGGACTGGCCGCCCGTATGGATGCGTCGTACATGCATTCGGCCGTCGCAGAAGGCGCCTGATACGCGCCCGGAGTCACCGCACGCACAACGTAGTAATAGCGGTGACCTTCCTGCTTTTTCCGGAGCGCGTTGAAGGCCAGCACGATGCGGTCGTCGCGAACGTCTACGTAGCTGGGGTTGGTGACCTCCTTGAACTTCCCGGGAGGCAGGGTTTCGGCGTTGAGCCGGGGATTCTCGATCTCGAACCCGGCCGGAAGCTTGTCAACCACCACGAC
>JAAYAQ010000065.1 GCA_012719295.1 Candidatus Hydrogenedentota bacterium
CCTGGAGATGGGCGCAATTCGCAAGGGAATCCGCAAGCGCCCGCACCAGTACTTCGCCGGCTGGCTCCCCATCGCGGGTGACCACGCCTTCAATGTTGCCGCCCCGGGCGAGCGGGATCGTCACCGTTGCGGGCCGGCCGGGTCTGACGTCGACCTCCGCCCAGGCAAACGCGAAGTCGGGATGTACCGCATACAGGCGATGCGCGCCCGGCGCCAGGGATTCGAGGCGAAATGTCCCGTCGGCCTTCGCGCGGGCGTCTTCCCGATTGCTATCGTACGCGTCCCGGTTTCCAAGCCCATCCAGGTAGATGACCGTCCCCGCAACCGGATCGCCATCCCAGTCAACGACTGTTCCTTCTACCGAGCAGGCCGTTTCCAAGCGTATCGTGACCTGAACGGCGGTCTCCGGACCTTCGGGCCGTTCGACCACCGTTTTTGCGGGCGCAAACCCGGCGGCGGTCACATGCAAGGTGGTTTGCGCCTGGTCGGATTCCTCGATTCTGAACCGCCCTTCGGGGTTGTTGACGGCTTCCGCATAGCGCCCGTCCGCGTTCGTGGAAAGCCGGTATGCCGTCACCGGCTCGCCCGAGCCGGCGCGCACCACCTGGCCTTCGATGGCCCCCCACATAGAACGTTCTATCCGGTCAACCTCCTCCGAGGATTCGGACGGCGGAGTCTGCGCTTTGGCCTCGCGGTTCCGCTGGTACGTGGCATAGTCAAACACCACCGTCACACCGGTCACGTGCTGGCCTTCATTCACCTGCACCAGATCCGCGGGATCGGGCTCCACGGTAAAGCCGCCCGACCAGATTTCCATCGTGCCCTCAGTCTCAGCCCACAAGAGATATCCCCCGGCCTGCAGTTCCGCCAGGACAAACGTGCCATCCTCCCGGGTCGTTGTCCGCTCTTCGTAGATGGCGGCGTTTATCCCCAGGCGCTCCCACCGCTCGGCTTTCACCCCGATACCGGTGTCCGAGATGGGCCTCCCCGACTTGTCCACGACGACGCCTGAAATGCTCCCGGCGGGGTACAGATGAATCGTGACGCCCCTGGCGCCCTCAACGGGCAGAAGCAGTGGGCCTTCAGACCTGCTGTGAAACCCCGGCGCGCCGGCCTTGACATACAGGGGCGTGCCCACCGGCAGCTCCTCTATCGTGTATGTGCCGTCATTCGCCGTCATGCACTCGGCCGACTGAGACCGTCCGGGCGCGGACCAGTCCTTGACGGCCGTAACCTTCACCCCCGCCGCCGGGGCCCCGTCCGGGTGCAGAACGGTCCCTGACAGGGAAGCGAATACGCCCGCTTGCAGCGCGAAGTCCAGACCCTCGAAATGCTGGTTTTCCCCGAGTTCGACTTCCTGAAGTTCGCCATGTTCGGGTTCGTAGTAGCCTTTCGCCTTTCCGCAGAACACCCGGTACCGCTGCGCGGGCAATCCGTCGAACCGGTACACGCCCGAGGCATCCGTACTCGTGGAAACGCGCGTCTCGCCGCCGCGCGCGCTCAACCCCACCCCCGCCACCCCGTCCCCGGTGTCCGCGTC
>JAAYAQ010000407.1 GCA_012719295.1 Candidatus Hydrogenedentota bacterium
ACCACTTCGCGCCAATCGAAGGCGCCGTCCCATCCCGCCAACTGGTTCACCATCTGCGGCCGGTCGCCGTTGACGTGGACAAACCAGCCCGCCTTGCCCGCGACATTCTCGGCCTTGACCCAGGCAGTAAACCGGTAGCGCTGACCCGGCGCCACAGGCAACCCGCTCTGGGCAAATTTCACCCAGGTGGATTCCGCGCCCGGGTCGACGTCGGATCGCGCGCAGCGTGCGCCGGTATGCGCGCCGCCGTCCTGAATCGTCATGCGATGTGCCGCATCAACGGATACGGTCTCCCACCCGTCAGCGCTCTCGAATCCCGGATTCGCCAGGACGGCACGCAACTCGTCCATCGGCCGCCACGCCCGCGGGTTGCCGGCATAGAGGTACAGCACGGCGCGCGCGCCGGCTTCCGCCTCGACCGGCACGACGATCTCGTCTCCCGGTTCGAGGGCGCCCGCACCTTTCCTGGCGCCGCCGGACGTCAAGACATCGAAGAGGAGTTCCGTTCCGCCGGCGGTTACCACCCGCAGGCTCTCGGCAGGTTCGCCGGACAGGGAGTCGGCGCCGTCGCCCGCCTGAATGCGCAACGCGACGGGCGTTCCCGCGAGCGGCAGGTCACTCCGGTTCTCGACCTCGACCGGCACGCGGACCGTCCAGTACCCGTCGCCGGGATAACTCAGGTGCTCGTGCCAGGGCACGGCCTGCCCTCCCGCGACCAGGCCCACACCCATACAGGCAACAACGACCGTGCACACTCTCCACCACATGATGCCGCTCCTTCAGGCGCTGTCCACCGGCGCGCGGGACGTCATCCGCGCGACGCCACCCACAATCCAATGCAGACAATCAGGACGCCAAACCACCGGATCACCGGCACCTGTTCGCCGAAGACCAGCGGCGACAAAGCGAGCACCAGCACAATGGCCAGCGCCATGAACGGATACGCAAAGCTGATGTCCGTGCGCGACACGGCCCCGATCCATGCGAATCCGGCAGTCAAGGCGATGAGAAACGCCGTGATGATCTTCCAACTGGCGCAGACGCGGGTCACAAACGCCGGAATCTCCCGCAACGAAGACGGAATGGACCCAATCTCGAGCATGGCGCTCTTGGCCAGCAACTGACCCGTGACGGTCAGGACGATCGTCGCGGTTATCAGCAGGTAGGCATACGGATCGCCCAGCGGGTTGAGGTTCGAATCGTCCATGCGTGCTCTCCGTAAACGTGTCCGGCCGTGCGGACGCCACGCTCCCGCATCCACCAGGTGCGGCGCAGCGGTCGCCCCGACATCGGACGCAACAGAAGGCCCCCTTCCTCCGACTCACTTTCGAGCGGATGGTTCCGCCTCGCTCGTGCGAGCCGTGCATGCGGGTTTCCCACAACAAACGTCCCGTGCAGGATAGCATGGACATGCGCGACCGTCGAAATACCCCCGGGACTCGGAAACACCGGTTCAGCACGCTGGGTGGCGCTCTGGAATGAATCGTTGTTCCGGCGGACTTATGAGAAACGATTGACGTTTCAGCCGCCATTTGGCACACTTTTCACGGCAGGACGCGAACGGGTTGGGCGTTCGGGCCGGCCGCGCGGAGCGCCTATGGACAAGGCAACCTACATCTACGGGGTTGAAAACTGTCGTCGGGCGGGGGGCCCCTTCCACGCATGATCATCGATCTGCTTCAGAACGTGGCGCTCCTCGTGTCGCTGGCGGTAGGCCTGCAGATACTGTCACGAAAGTTCGACCGGCATTCCGTCAGCTACCGGCTCGCACAGGGGCTCCTGTTCGGCGTGGTCGGGATTGCGGGCATGCTGACGCCGTTCCGCTTCGCGCCGGGGATCATTTATGACGGCCGGTCCATCATCCTGGCGCTGGCCGGCCTGTTCGGCGGTCCCGTGACGGCGTTGTCGGCCGGGATCATCTGCGCGGCGTACCGGGTGTGGCTGGGAGGTCCGGGCGCGATTGCGGGCATCTCCGTAATTGTCGAGTCGGCCGCGCTCGGTACCGCCCTGCATTATCTGCGCCGGCGCAGCGAACGCTGGGTCAGTTCGGTCAACCTCCTGGCGTTCGGCATTGTGGTGCATGTCGTCATGCTCGCCCTCCAGCTCCTGATCCCCGGCGGCGCCGGCCGCGAGGCGTTTCGCCAGATCGGGCTGATCGTGCTGCTGCTGTATCCCGTGGGCTTCTTTCTGGCCGCCCAGGTGTTCCTCGAAAGCGAGCGCAAGCTCAAGAGCGACCGGGCCCTGCGCGAAAGCGAAGACCGCTATCGCAGCCTCTTCGAGCGGAATCACGCGGTCATGCTCATCACCGACCCGGGGAACGGCCAGATTATCGACGCCAATGCCGCCGCGGAAGCCTTCTACGGCTGGCCCCGCAACCAGTTGCGTTCGATGCACATCAACGCGATCAACACGGCGCCCGTGACGGAGCTGGAGAAGGGAGCGGACGCCTTCGGGGCCCCGCGAAGCCGGGACCGCGTCCGCCATCGGCTCGCGGACGGTTCCGTGCGCGACGTCGAGATGTTCAGCGGACGCATCCAGATTGCGGGAAAACCGTTGCAGTACTCGATCATTCACGACATCACCGAACGCATCCAGGCCGAGGAAGCCCGGCGAAAGAGCGAGGAGTTCCAGCAGGCCATGGTGGCGTGTTCGCCTGTGGCGTTGTTCAGCATCGACCCGGAAGGCGCCGTCACCAGTTGGAACCCCTCCGCCGAAAAAATCTTCGGGTGGACGGTCGCCGAAGTCTTGGGAAAACCCTTGCCGATTGTCCCCGAAGACAAGCAGACCGAGTTTGCCCGCATTCGAAAATGCGTGCTGGACGGGCAGACGTTCGCAAATCTCGAAGTCATCCGGCGCAGGAAGGACGGCACGCTCTTCAACGCCAGCCTTTCGACCGCGATGATCCGGGACGAGCAAGGACGCATTATCGGCGTGATGGCCGCGATGCAGGACATCACAGAGCGCAAGCAGGCTGAGGAAGAACAGGAGAGGCTGCGCGGCCAGTTGACCCAGGCGCAGAAACTGGAGTCCATAGGCCGTCTGGCCGGAGGCGTGGCGCACGATTTCAACAACATGCTCGGCGTGATTCTCGGCCACACGGAGCTGGCCCAGACCCAAATCGACTCCGCACACCCCGCATTTGCCGAACTCGAGGAGGTCCGCATGGCGGCGAAACGCAGTGCCGACCTCACCCGCCAGCTTCTGGCCTTCGCGCGCAAGCAGACCATTGCCCCGAAGGTGCTCGATCTTAACGAGGTCATCGGGGGGCTTCTGAACATCCTGAGCCGGCTGATCGGCGAAGACATCTCCCTCGTATGGGAACCCGCCGACGGGCTCTGGTCCATCTCCATGGACCCCTCGCAGGTTGACCAGATCCTGACCAATCTGTGCGTCAATGCACGCGACGCGATCGACGCTGCGGGCACCGTCACCATCCGAACCGAGAACATCGCTCTCGGCGAAACCGACTGCGCGGATCGCGTCGGGTTCTATCCGGGGGAGTTTGTGCGGCTGCTGATCGCCGATGACGGCGCCGGCATGGACCGGGAGACGCTCAGCCGGATATTCGATCCGTTCTTTACGACAAAGCCTCAGGGAAAAGGTACGGGGCTGGGACTGGCCACGGTCTACGGCATCGTACAGCAGAATGCCGGGTTCATCGAGGTGCACAGTGCGCCTGGCCGCGGCGCGTCGTTCGCCGTCTATCTGCCGCGTTGCGCCCGGGAGGAGTCGGCGTCCGAGCCGGGGCCTTCTGCCCGGCCCGCGACCGACGGACACGAAACCATCCTCCTGGTCGAAGACGAGCCCATGACGCTCGCCCTGTGCAAGCGCGTCCTGGAACAGCTCGGGTACACGGTGCTGTCATCGGGTTCGCCCGGCAAGGCCGTCGACATGGCCGGAGCCCACCGCGGCCCCATCCACCTGCTTGTCACGGACGTCGTGATGCCCGAGATGAACGGACGCGATCTGGCCCGGCGCTTGCAGGCGGAGCACCCCGGGCTCAAGGTCCTCTTCACGTCGGGATACACCGCGAACGTCATTGCACATCACGGGGTGCTCGAGAGCGGGGTCCAGTTTATCTCCAAACCCTTCAGCATGCGCGATTTCGCCGCACGGGTCCGGCAGTCGCTCGAAACCTGACCCGGCGGACCCGGATCTAGCGGTTGACGGCCTCTGTCGCGGGGCCGTTGAGGTCGCGCAGCAGTTCGAGCGCGGCCCGGTGGTAGGTTGCGCCCACCAGAGGTCCGCCGGAATTCTCTTCCCCATACTGGGGCTTTTCGCGTCCGTAGGCATACGGGGCCTCGGTGTCCCACTGGGTCTTGGGGAGCATGTAGCCGATCTCGTCGTTGGCGAGGTTAAACATCATGTTGACCTTGCCCGGCATGGCCTGCCGGAGCGGCGGCGTTTCGAGGATGTCGCCGGGATAGTCCGCGCCATCGGGGCATTCGACGCCGCCCTCGGCGATCTCCGGGTACAATTCGCCGGGAACGGTGAGGATGGCCAGGTCGCCTATCTGGATCGCATGGACTTCGGTGCGGCCCTTGCCCCAGTACCATCCGGGATGAATGACCCCCGCGAGAATGGCCCAGTTGAACAGCCCGTGAAGAGGGATCAGGAACGAGCGGCCCGCCACGGCGACTTCGGTGTTGACCGACGGGACCGCGCCGGGGTCGCGCAACGCCTGGAGCACGGCCAGGGCGGCATTTTCGCCCAGAGCTTGCGCTTTTTCGAACGAGGCTTTCTCGAACGTCTGCTGCCCGTCACGATGGGGCACCGTGGTGTGCAGTTGCGTCATCAAGCCGCCCAGATTGCCCGAAAAAAAGACGCAGGTGCCGCCCAGTCCGGGCGCGCCGTTGGGTTCGCCGACCCCGTTTTCGATGCCTTCCCGCAGAAAATGCGGGTAGTCGGAGGTAATCAGCGGATTGCTGCCCCCAAGGGTCTCGGGGTGGTTGCCCCACGATACGAGGGTGGCGATGGTCTCCCGGGTGCCGGGCCGGGTAAACCACGCGGCGCAAATCTGGTCGTCGTAGACATGCGGCAGGCGGCTGTCGTCCATGAAGCCATCGGGCTCGATGCGTGCCGAGGCGAGCGTCATGTCGGCCGGTTCGAGCGTGCTCACGGCTTCCACGATGGCCTCCCGGCATGCGTCGAGCACGAGGTTCATGTACGCCTCGTCAAAATACCCCCGAAGGATCTTGTAGCTCCAGATGCCCATGGTGTCCGGGGCCTCGTGGACATGGGTCGAGGCCAGCGTGACCAGGTCCAGGCCGAGGGTGTCCGGAAGCGATTTCCGGACCTTGATGAACCGTTCGTTCGTGATGCCGATGCTGTCGATCGCGACCATCACGCCGGTAACGCCGTTATTGCGGTAGGCCAGCGCCCGCACCCATAGCGGGTCATGCACGCCCTGGGCCGGACGATTGTTGTTGAACCCGGCCAGCCAGATGGCATCGAAACGCCCGTTGCCGTTGGCATCGGTGTAGGTGTCGCCCTTGTCGGGCCGGTACCGGTTGTCGCCGTCGGCATCGACCCAGGGGTCGTATTGGGACAAGTCGGGGGTGATGTCGCGCGTTGCAGCGCCGATTTCGAGCGGGCCGGGCTGGACACCCGTAGCGGCGGCCGTTTTGACGACGTTCAACCGGTAAAACCGGTACGGACCTTTGGCCCGCCATGCGACAAAGACAACCAGAACCACGACCAAACCGAGAAAACCGCCCAGAATCCCGCCCAGAATGCGATGCCGTCTGAAGAAACCCATTCCAGCGCCTCCGTGTCCGTCCTATGCGTCAACCTGGTCGGCAACAGTCTAGCACACGATGGTAATTGATGGAACAAACCGGGGACGCAGGGCGCGCACAAAAAAAAGGCACGAACCGCCCCCTCCGGGCGGCCCGTGCCACGCGCTTCTCTGGAGTGAGTTACTTCACGCCGATGAAGGGGGTGATGACCCCGGACAACGTCGTGAAAATGGACAGGATCGCCCCAATCAGGCTCAGGATCTCTGTCGCGGTCTGGGCTTCGCGCACACGTGCCCGCGAGACGGTTCGAATGTGTCTCATAGCTATCCTCTTCCTTCTCCGTTAAGAACTGTCAGCCCGCCTGCACGCATCCGCGCCGCAACGGCGTGCTTCAGCATAATGCGATTGCTCCGTCCAGTCAACAGGGCGAATGGCCTCACAATGACCGTATCCCAACACGCCCGGGGAGAAACGGTTAATTGACAACGTTGACGGGGGCGCCGGAAAGAAAGGCCGCGATGTTGCCGGCGGTGGTGCGCATGAGCCGCTGGCGGGCCGCCAGAGTCGCCCAGGCGATGTGCGGGGTGATGAGGCAGTTCGGCGCGCCCAGCAACGGATTGTCCGCGGCGATGGGTTCCGAAGAGACCACATCGACGGCGGCCCCGGCGATAACGCCGCGGTTCAACGCATCGGCCAGGTCAGCCTCGTTGACCAGCCCGCCCCGGGCGGTGTTGATGAAGAAGGCGTGCGGTTGCATGCGCTGGAGGAGGGCCGCGTTGACGAATCCGGTGTTGTCGGGAGTCTGGGGGCAGTGGAGGGAGACGAAGTCGGCCCGGGCAAACATGTCTTCCACGCTGCCCCAGGCGAAGGGGGCATACGGGGGCTCGTTGCCGGGCTGCACGTCGCTGGCGAGCACCTCCATGCCGAACGCGTGGGCGAGCTCTCCCACGCGGCGGCCGATGCGCCCGAACCCGACGATGCCCATGCGCTTGCCGGCGAGTTCGATGAGGGGCGCGGTCCAGTAACAGAAATCGGGGCTGCGGGTCCAATCCCCCGCCTTGACGCCCGCGCTGTGCCCGGCCACGTGGTGGCACAGTTCGAGCACCAGGGCAAACACGAACTGCGCCACGGCGGCCGTGCCGTAGACGGGCACGTTGGAGACCGGGATGTTCCGCGTGCGGGCGGCGGCCACGTCGACGACGTTGTAGCCCGTGGCGAGGACGGAAATGAACTGGAGGTTTGGAAGCTGTTCGAGGGTCCGGGCCGAAAGCGGGGTCTTGTTGGTGAGCACGATCTGGGCGTCTCTGGCGCGCTCAACGATCTGCCCGGCGGGCGTGCGATCGTAGACGGTGAGTTCACCTTGGGCGGCCACGTCGTCCCAGGGATTATCGCCGGGATTCAAGGTATGCCCATCGAGCACCACAATCCGCATGGCTTCGTCTCCCATCTGCGCCCGCGTCACCCCGGCCGCCGGGGCTTCGCTGCCTCAGGAATACCGCGCGACGATGGCCAGTCCCATCGCCACGCTCGAAAACGTGTCGCGCTGCCGGATGCGGTCCGCGCCGTACCGCTCTTCGAGGATGCGCCGGACGGCGGGAATGAGGCTGGTGCCGCCGGTGGTCAGGACGAGGTCGATCTGGCCGGGGCGCAGCTGCGCCGCACGTTCGGCCTCTTCGACACAGGCCATCATCTCCTCGAGCGTCTCCTCGATGATCGCGTTGAACTCATCGCGGGTGACCCGCTCGGAAATGGCGATCGGCCCGTGATGAATATCGATGATCGCCTCGGTCTCGAAGCTGAGGCGTTTCTTGGCGGCCTCGACGATCCGTCGTACGGGGTATCCGTAGTTGTTCTGGATGAGGTAGCGAAGCGCGCGCAGGGTATGGGGCTGATCGGAGCTGGCCTCGGCGGCGATGAGCCAGTTGATGATGTCTTCGGTATTGAGTTTGTAGAGGTTTTGCCAGTCGGCGATGCCCTTGAACAGGTACTGGGGCATGGGCAACTGCGAGGGGCCGTAGCGCGCGGTACACCCGAAACACGGATAGAGTTTCGCGCGGATGAGGTCGCGGTCAACCGCGTCGCCCGCCGTGGGGATGCCGGACACGCTGAGGATGCGGCTGTTGGCGAGCCGCTGGGCCTCGTTCCCCGCGCCGCCGAATTCCATGATGCACACGTCGCACGTCCCGCCCCCGATGTCGACCACCATCAGGCGCTGCCGGCGGTCGGTCGCCACGGCGTATTCCACGCACGCGGCGACGGGTTCGTAAAAGAACACCACGTCCTTGAATCCGGCGATGTGGGCGGCCCGCCGCAGGCGGTCTTCGGCGAGCCGGTCTTCGGGGGGCCTGTGGGAAAAGCGGACCGGACGGCCAAAGACGGCGCGTTCGACGGGGGCGCCGGCGGCCCGGTCGGCGGCGTCCTTGATGGGCGCGAGGATCATGGCCGTCAACTCTTCGATCTGAAAATGTTCACCGAAGACCTCGGTACTGCGAAACCCGTCAAAACGCAACGAGCTTTTCAACGACTGAAACAGCCGGCCGGGCGAATTGACCTCGACGGTGGCCTGGGCGCGCACGGCTTCGCGCCGCTGGTCAGGTTCGGGGCCGGGACGGTAGGCCTCCGACTTGTCCGGCTCGGACGCCACATACCCCTCGATGCTGATCCCGAGATCGATCTGCCGGAGTACGACCTCGCGATCGACATTCCGTTCGATGAAGGCATCGGCCGCGCTCCGGCCGACAATCCGATCTCCCTCACGCGTGATGTACAGCAACGAAGGAAGCGAGGTCACGTTGTCGTTGGCCTGGTCGAGCTCGAGCACCCGAACGCTCCGGGCGTTTGCCAGCGCCACGCTCGAATTGGTCGTGCCAAAGTCCACGCCGCAAAAAGTCTCAGTCATACCACTCCCCGTGCTCCGATGATCGCCCGCGCCCCTTCACCCGGCACAGCATCCTTTCGGTAACACCACGCGCCGCGAGGGCATTTCCGCCCTCGCGACGCGTGTACAGCTCTGCTCGTCAGGCAAACGCGAATTCTGCCACATCTCGTGTCCCGGGGTCCAGTTCCCGGT
>JAAYAQ010000408.1 GCA_012719295.1 Candidatus Hydrogenedentota bacterium
AACGAAGCGCTCGCGTATCATGTGCTTGACGTGATGCACGCGTTTACGGACTCGAACAACAGCGGCGCGTATGCCCGTGTCGAAAGCACATGCGAGCGGCCGGCGCCGCTGCCGATGAATCCCCGACCGGGCGACATCGACGCGTAGCGCGCCGGAGCAACGAGACGCCTGCGCCCTCCGCGGAGCGCGATGCTCGAGCTCCTGGCGGAAAACGGTTTGGTTTGGCGTGAATGCGCCGGGCCTGCTGGAATGCGCCGCGCGGCTACCACGGCGGGCCGTTCAGGTCGACGGGGGGCCCGGGCCACAGGCGGTCCGAAAAGGGAAGCACCATGGCTTCCTCCTGCCAGGTCACGTCGGAGTCGTCCTGGGCGAAGCTGACCGGCCCGTCGATGCGCTCCCAGCCCAGCCTTTGGTAGTAGGGCACCAGGCGCGCCGAACAGAGCAGAAACCCGAATTCGAGGTTCAGGGTCTCGCGGATGAAGTCGTGGGCGCGCAGCATGGCGGCTTTGGCGTGGCCCTTGCCCTGAAATTCCGCGGGCGCCATGACGCCGCCGATCCCGCCGACGCGGGCGGGTTCGCCGTTGGCGCTTACGGTGCGTTGATTGATGGCCGCGTGGGCGACGAGCTGGCCGTCGGCGCGGACCAGGACGCGCCAGTCGGGCGTGGCCCACTCGTACATGTCTTCGGCGCTTCCAAAGAGTGTCCGGGTCCACTGCCCGAGTATGGCGCGGTCTTCCGGGCGCAGGTCGCGTTCGGCGACGACTTCGGACTGACGGTTCATGATTTTCCCCCGGTGCATGCCTTTCTCGACACGCGAAGCGTACCTGCGCGCGGCTTGAGGATCAAGGCGCGTGGCGACGCGTCGACGCAGGGAACTGCCCCGCTGCCGCTGTCCGGGCTGCCTTTTACGTCGGGCTATTGCCCGGTCGCGATCAGGGTCATGCGCTGGGCAAGGTCGGTCAGATACGCTTCGTCGCCGCCATCGACTTCGGCCGTGCAGAACCCGGTGTAGTCGACCTCCGCGAGGGCTTTGCGGACCTCGGGCCAATCGATCTCGCCTTCCCGCAACGGCTTAAACGCGTTCTCCTTGCGCGAATAGTCCTTGAGATGGATCTTGTCGATGCGCGGGCCGAGGGTGCGGATCCAGTCCTGGGGGTATCCGAATTTCACCACGTTGCCGCAGTCGAAATAGGCCTTGAGGCAGGGACTCTCGAACTCGTCGACATACCGGGCGAATTCGAGCGGGCTCAGCAAGAAATCGTTCCAGACGTTCTCGACCGCGATCACCACGCCCAGTTCCTCGGCGAGCGGCAGGATCTTGCGGATGTTGTTCTGGGACCGCTCGTAGGCTTCAACATAGCGCACCTGAGGAGAGACCCTCGCCGGTACGAGCAGCACGCTACCAACGTCCATGGCCTTGGCGCAGCGCAGGGCGTTTTCGAATTCCTTCAGCCCCTTGGCCACGACCGCCTCATCCGGGTCCGAGAACAGGGCGCTCCAGCCGCCGTACAGCAGGCTGTGGATCACGATGCCGGCTTCCCGCGCGGCCTCCGCCTGGGCTCTGGCGGCGGCGTGGTCTTCCATCGGATGTGACTCGATGCCGTCGATGCCGCACCGCTTGGCGAGTTCAAATTTCTCTTTATCGGAGAGTTCCTTGGGCAGCATGCCGATGATGACGGCGACGGGCAGTTTGGGGAGTTCCTGGGCGGCGCCGGACCGGGCCGTTGCCAGCGCGCCGATAGCGCCCGCGGCGAGAGCCGTGTGCTTTACGAAATCCCTCCGGGAGATAGGCAGGTTCTGCATGAGTCGAGCGCTCCTTTCGCGTCATTGACGGGGAAGACACCCCGTGAATCCGTCTGATCGCTGCCCTCCTCATCCGTGTGAGGCATGCGGGGGGCTGTTCCCTGTCTAAGCGTATCCATGGAACCGCGCGGGATCAAGTTTCGCGAATGGATGCTCGACCGAATGGAGAAGACTGACAGGAGCGGCCGTTTGAATTCGATCAGGGCCACCAAACGGTTCTAATCGGGCGTTGCGTTTTAGGCCTTGGCCAGTTGACGGTGGGGACGGATGAACACTTTTTCCGGGGTGAGCGTCATGGGCACCGGCTGCTCGAAATAGCGCGTCCCGGGTCCCGTGATGCGGAAGCGGACCGCAGAACGGGGCAAGGCGCCGGTCAAGGCGTGCGCCGCATCGAACTGGCTGAGGGGCGGCCGGTTCACGATGATGCCGTTGGCGGTGCTCTCGGGCAGGATCCGCTGGCGTTTTGTCTCGCCGTCTGCGTATTCAAACTCGATGAACAGAGGAGGGATGCGCAGCATCGTTTTCATGGCATGGCCTTCGGGCGTGAGCCGGAATTGCATCGCGGCAAGCAGCATGCCCTCTGTGGACGGCACATCCACCCATTCCCCGAACGTGAGGGTCCGTTCCTGCGAGGGCAGATGCTTCACGGACAGCGGGACTTCGCGGCGGAGCAGCAACAACAGCCCGCGCCCGGGTTCCCCGGCGACGAGGCGGTAGTTCCTTACCAGCACCAGCCAGGTCCGGGGAACGTCGAAGGGCAGGCTTCGCTCGTCAAGGGACTCCCACCGGAGGAGGAGGAACGGCGGGGCGGCGTCCGAAGCAAAATGCCGGGCCATGCGGATATCGAGGTGGGCCGTGTGCGCCAGACACGCCTGTACGGACGGGCTGGGGCGCCAGGGAATGCCGTTCGCCGGACAGTACGCGATTTCGCCGGGCAGGACGTCCATCATGCCGCCGGTTTCACGAATGAGCTGGAGCCAGGTGCTGGGCAGCATGAGTTCCGCGGCATTCTCCTTGGATTGTTCCGCGAGCGTGCGCCGGGTTTCCGGGAGGCGGGTCGCCGCTCTCAGATTGGCAAGCCCCTGTTTACCCGAGAGCAGATCAAGGGCGCTTGCGTAATCGAACGCGTTTCGGGCGCGGAAAACGGGGATCGCAACCAGCGCGGCGCCAAGAAACAGCACGCAGGTGAAGGCCAGTTCGCGGGGATGTTTGCTCATGAGGATAAGCACCGCGACCAGGGCGACATAGGCCGCGAAGAAAAACACCACCTGACCGTCCTGGCGTTCGAATCCGCGCTTGAACAGCGTAAACAGGCTCGGGAAGAGGACGATGGCCGTGACTGACACTTCGGACCGCATCGCCATCAGTATCATGCTTGCCCCGACAAAGGCCGCCACACACACGACGCCGGCGATCAGTTCGCTTCGGGGGCCTTCGAGGGACATCGCGATGGCGTGGTAGCGGACGTATTCGAGCGTGGTCAGGAGCCAGGCCTGGAATGGCTGCCAGGCGCCGAAAAAAAAGCGCCAACACATCGAGCAGACGACAACGAACGGCAGGATCGACAGGCCCAGGACCGCATAGACGCGGGTTGAGCCCTGCATCAGCCGGGCCAGCACGGCCAGACCGAGCATCGACATCAGGCAGGCCGCGAGGGTGGGCTTGATGAAAAGGCACAGGGCAGCCAGCGCGCTCAGGAACAGCAGTGCATGCCTGCCGGCCCGGCGATGGCGCGCCGCCATCGCGGCCCAGAGCGCGCCCATGATCATCACGTGCGACTCGTACGGAAGCCCGAACAGCGTCACGCAGACGTAGGCCGCCATGAACAGCAGGGCGGGGAGCAGCCTCGTCACCCGCCAGCCCGCGTACAAGATCGACAGTCCGAAAAGAAGATGCATGATCAGGCGGAACCGTGCAGCCATCTCCACATTCCCTCCAATATCCATCGGATACAGGAGAAAACAGAGCGGGCCGCACGGGAAACTGATATCGGTGCCATAGTCCAGGCTGCAGTTGGGCAGGAAGTTCACCGCGTAGCGCCAGGACGCGTCGAGCCCGGACTGCAGGGGCTGGTACCCGCCGGGAAACGTGACACACAGAAACAGTGCCACCGCCGGGAGGAGCAGAAGAAGCCGCCAGCGGCGTCTTTTCTCCTGCGGCGGGAACGCTGTTTCCTGAATATTCACGCGTCGGCCTTGTTTGGTATGCCCATGCAATGAGTCCGGATAGGGTCTGGCGCCAGCATGATACGGGTGTGCCCCGGCCTTGGCAAGCGCGGAGAATTGTGGAGAATATCGCGGAAAGTGGTGAAATTGCGCTGCGGTCGTGTAGAATATGCCGTTATGTTGCGCGCGAATCTGCGGCACTTTTGCGGAGCGGACGGCGGATGAGAATTCGCAGGAAGATGCTGGCGGGCTATGGTGTGGCCTTCGCCCTGTTGGGCGTTGTGCTGCTTTGGGCCATCGCGAACCTGGTTTCGCTGGGCCGGGCCACCGATGCAATCCTCCGCGAGAATTACCGGAGCATCCTCGCGGCCGAGCAGATGCTGCAGACCCTGGCACGCCAGGACAAGCTGGTCCGCGATTCGGCGATGGGACTGGATGCTGAGGCTCTGCCGGCGTTCCGAAAAGAGGAAGCGGCCTTTTTCGAGGCGCTGGCGAAGGCCAAGGACAACATCACAATTCATGAAGAAGGCGGGGTTCTCGAAACCGTGGAGGCGGAATACCTGGCTTTCCTGGGCGCGGCAAACGGAGTTTTGATGCGGGGGACGGTTTCGGGGCCCAATCCGCTGGCCGACTATCAGAGCGCGGTGCTGCCGGGCGTGGACCGGGCCGCGGATGCATGCCGTGCACTCAAGTCCCTGAACGAGGACCACATGTTTTCCGCGAGCATGAACGCCGGCCGGGTGGCGAGCAGAGCGATCTGGTCAACCCTGGCTGTGGGCCTGGTGGCGATGGTGCTGGGGATCGGATTCAGCCTGGGATTTTCACGGCGGCTGGTCCACCCGATCAGCGAGCTTACCCGGGCGACCCGGCGTCTTACCGAGGGCGACTACGACGTGCGGGTCCCTGCCGGCGGCGCCGATGAGCTGGGGGCGCTCGCGCAGGGTTTCGGGGCGATGGCGCAGAGACTCGGCGAATACCACAAGATGAACCTGAGACGCCTGCTGTCGGAGCAACGCCAGACCGACGCGGTTCTGAAAAGCATATCGGACGGGATCATTGTGCTCGACGCCGATTTTCACATCACCCGCGTGAATCCGGCGGCGGCGAATCTGTTCAGATGCGAGGCGGGGGAACCCGCCTCCCCGCACCTGCTTGAAGTCGTGCGGGACCAGAAGGTCTTTGACTATGTGAAGCGGCAGGCGGAGTCCGGCCCAAGCGCGGGCCTGAACGAGGAAGACCGCGTGCTCGCGCTGGAACGCGAAGGAAACGTGCGGTACTACCTCTACGATGCGCGGCCGGTGCAGTCTGAAGACAAGGCCACCGCCGGCACCGTGCTGGTGTTCCGAGACATCACGCGTCTGCAGGAACTGGATCGCATGAAGAGCGAGTTTGTCATGGCCGCATCGCATGAGCTCCGCACCCCCATGACCGGGCTTGAGATGAGCCTGGGGCTTCTGGAAGAAAGGGTGGGGGAGACGCTCGCCGCCGAGCAATCCGCGCTTCTGGAGACGGCCCGGCAGGATGTGGCGCGATTGAAAGCCCTGATCAATGATCTCCTGGATCTGTCGCGCCTGGAGAGCGGGACGATCGACCTTCAGCTAGTGCGCGTGCCGCTGAAGTCGATTGCCGGGAAGACGGTCAGCCTCTTTGACGCCCAGGCCCGTGAACGGGGCATTCACCTCAGCTGCGACATTCCGGAGGAGGTCGCGGAAGTGAAGGCAGACCCCAACAAGATCGCCTGGGTGTTGAGCAACCTGGTCTCGAACGCGTTGCGCTACGTGGATGCCGGAGGCCATATCACGGTTTCCGCGGAGCAGGCGGGCGACTGGGTGCATGTGCACGTGGCCGACGACGGCAAAGGCATTCCCGAGGAGTATCATGCCCGGGTGTTCGACAAGTTCATTCAGGTTGAAGGCGCTGCCGGCACGGGAGGCACGGGCCTGGGGCTGGCCATCAGCAGAGAGATCGTTCGGGCGCACCGGGGGGCGATCTGGGTCGATTCCAGCGTCGGAAGGGGCAGCACATTCACCTTTACGCTGCCCGTGTTCACGATGAAAACCGGAGACACGGCATGACTACGAAATCGGTTCTTGTGGTGGATGACGAAAAGAACATCCGCCAGACCCTGGCACAGGCCCTGGTTCCCATGGGCCTGCATGTGGAAACGGCGGTCAACGGCGAGGAGGCTTTGCAGAAGGTCAGGGATGCGGAGTTTGACCTGATGCTGCTCGATCTCAAGATGCCCGGCGTTGACGGCATGGAGGTCTTGCGTTCGCTGAGCGACGTGCGTCCGGAAATCCGGATCATCATCATTACGGCGTATGGCACGGTGAAGAATGCCGTCGAGGCCATCAAACTCGGGGCGGTGGATTTCATAGAGAAGCCGTTCTCGCCCCGGGAGATCCGCGAACTCGTCAACAGTGTGCTTGCCCGCGACACGCTGGAACCGTCCGCGCTTCACGGGTACGACGCGCATATTCAGTGGAGCAAGCGGTGTATCCAGGAGCGGCGCTTTCCCTCGGCGGAAGAGCATGTGCGCAAGGCCATCGGGCTGGATGCTTCCCGGGCCGAGGCGTTCAACCTGCTGGGGGCGCTGCAGGAGCTCCGGGGCGATGGGCTGGGGGCGGCGAAGAGTTACCGCGCCGCGTATGCGCTTGATCCCACCTACAAGCCGGCGCGCATCAATCTCGAACGCATTGCGGCCATTCCGCGTTCGTCCGGCACGATTTCGCTGGACAATCAGGAAGAACTCTAGGGGCACACGATGAGGTTCGAATCGCAGTACATCGTGATCGTGGGGTGCGGGCGCCTGGGCGCCTACCTGGCCAATCGCCTCAGCGAGGCGGGGAACAGCGTCGTTGTGATTGACGTGAGCCCGGACGCGTTCCGGAATCTGTCGGTCGGATTCAGCGGCTTCCACATCGAGGGGGATGGCACTGAGCTGGGCGTTCTGGCGCAGGCCAAGGCGTCACAGGCCGATCTGCTGCTGGCCACCACGCGGCGCGACAACGTCAATCTGATGGTGGCTCAACTGGCGAAATCGGTGCTGGGCGTGCCGCGCGTCATCGCGCGCGTGTTCGATCCGCAACGTGAGGAATCGTATCGCGGCCTGGGGGTGGACACCATATGTTCCACGGTTGTTGCGGGGCAGGCCTTCTGGGCGCGGCTGTCGGAAGCGCCCGAACCATGACGGGTGGGAACGGTCTATGAAAGCGGTCATTTGCGGGAACGGGAAATCCCTCTATTTCCTGGGGCGCGCGTTTCTGGCCCGGGGCTATGTGGTCACACTGGTCACGCCCGACGAGAAGTACGCGGCCCAGTTGGCGCGTCTCCTGAATGCCACGGTGGTGGCGGGAGATGCCAGCGCGCCGGCGATCATCGAAGACGCCGGGGCCATCGAGGCCGACGTCGTGATCGCGGCTACGCCGCACGACCACGACAATCTGGCGATCTGCCAGATCGCTTCCGCGCGGTTTGGGGTGCCCCAGGTACTGGCACTGGTGAACGACCCTGATAACGAGAAGATTTTCGGGGATCTGGGGACGCCTGCGGTGTCCGCCACACGCATCATGATCGACATGGTGGAACGCCGGGCGGCGTTCGGCGAGATCAGCGCGTTGCTTCCCCTGGGCGAAGGGCGCCTCACGCTTGCGGAAGTGGAACTCGGGCCGGCCGCGCCGGTCATCGAAAAACGCGTCATGGATATCGATCTGCCGCCCGATGCGCTGCTGGTCAGCGTCCTGCGCGGAAAAACAAACATCATTCCTCACGGGCAAACGGTCCTTCAACGGGGGGACAGGGTAATCGTGATCACGTCTCCGGAGAGCCATGGGCCGGCGCTGCGCACGCTCACCGGGGAAGCGTGATGACGTAGAAAGAGACCACCGATGCGGAAGGCGGCTTTCCTGCGAAAGCGCTACCAGTACATTCTTTCGGGCGTCTGCAAGTTGCTGTGCCTGTTCGGCGGGCTCATGCTTCTGCCTTTGGCGGGGTGCCTGCTCTGGCCGTATGCAGCGGGGGATTTTCGTGCGTTCGCGCTGCCCGCGGCGGTCACGATCGGGTTCGGAGCCCTGGGCTGGCTGGCCCGCCGCGGCCCGCGCGAGGAACTCACGATGGCCGATGGCGGTGTGGTCGTGTTTCTGGCCTGGCTGGGTGCGAGCGTCGCCGGCGCCATGCCGTTCCTGTTGGCCTCGACCCGGCTGTCTTTTTCCCACGCGGTATTCGAGACGGTGAGCGGGTTGTCGACGACGGGCTTATCGCTGGTGGATGTCACCACGGCCAGCCACGCTATCCTGTTCTGGCGCAGCTTTCTGCAGATCATTGGGGGCGCCGGCCTGGCCATTGTGATGATGGCAACCCTGGTGGGACCGTCCAGCCCGGCGGTCACCGCCGCGGAGGGCCGCGGAGACCAGCTTGTGCCGCATGTCCGACAATCCGCCCGGCGCGTGGTGGCGCTTTGCGCGGGTTACGTATTCCTGGGTGTGGTGGGCTACATGGCGTTGGGGCTCACGGCGTTCGACGCGATCACGCATGCCTTTACGGCCGTCGCCACGGGAGGGTTTTCGACGTACCCGGACAGCATCGGCCATTGGGATTCCGCCGCCGTCGAAGGGGTGACCATCGTCTTGATGCTTCTTGGAAATCTGAATTTTGTCACGGTCTGGGTGCTGCTTACCGGCAATGTCCGGGCCTTTGCCCGGAACGGCGAAATCCGGTTTCTGGTGTTCATTCTCGCTGGCAGCGCCCTGGCGCTGTTCGTGGCCACCACGCACGGCATCTACCCGACGCTGGGCAGGGCCGTGCGGGCGGCGGTGTTCGAATCCGTCAGCGCCCTGACCGGCACGGGGTTCACGTCGATCAGTGCCTATGCGGGATGGAATCCGTTTGGTCTGCTCGTCTTGACCCTGCTGATGGTGATTGGGGGGGGCGCCTGCTCCACCTCCGGGGCGCTGAAACAGTTCCGGGTGTATGTTCTGCTCAAGACCGTGTATTGGGAGATCCGGCGCGCATTGTTGCCTCAGCGAGCGGTGATGTCACGGGCGGTATGGGAGGGCGACCGAAAGAACGAAATCACCCCGTCGCGGCTTCACGCCATTGCCGGCTATTCTTTCCTGTATCTCGCGACGTGGTTTCTTGGCAGCCTCATTCTGACTGTCCACGGTTACCCCATCGGGGATTCCCTCTTCGAGTATGCCTCCGCGCAGGGAGGGGTGGGGTGTTCGCTGGGCATTACGTCGCCGCAGGCTCCGTTGACGCTCATCTGGACCGAAACGGTGGGCATGTTCCTGGGGCGGCTGGAGTTCTTTGTGGTGTTTGTGAG
>JAAYAQ010000409.1 GCA_012719295.1 Candidatus Hydrogenedentota bacterium
CCCCCGTCACCCCTGCGAAAGCAGGGGTCCAGAGTCCTACTGGATTCCTGCTTACGCAGGAAAGACGTTAAAAAATGCCGTTTCCTCGTGCGCCGACAGGCCTGCAGGATTCCTGTGTGACCCCTGCCCTCGTCTCCCCTGCAAGAGCAGGGGTCCAGAAGCCCACTGGATTCCTGCTTGCGCGGAAAGACGTTAAAAAATGCCGTTTCCTCATGCGCCGACAGGCCTGCAGGATTCCTGTGTGACCCCTGTCCCCCGTCACCCCTGCGCAAACAGGGGTCCAGATCCCGTCCGGCTGCACCACAACGCACGCGGCATTCGCCCGCAGGCCTACTGGATTCCTGCTTGCGCGGAAAGACGTCGAAAAACGCCGTTTCCTGCGGAGATCTGCATTTTCTTTTGGCGAATGCGCTGCCTTGGGGTCACGCATTGTACGCGCCGCGTTTCAGCGATTCGACGAAGATCCGGGCCTCGTCGTACCCGGAGCCGCTGGCAATAATGGCGAGTTCATGGACCGGAGGCGCCGCTCCCACGGGCTCCAGCGTCAGGCCCGAGCCGCAAAAATCCAGGTAGAGGCTGCCCGATGGGCCCGGTACAAACCCTTTCACCCGGTACAGGACCCGTCTCGCGGCCGCCAGGGCCGCGCGCAGTTTGGCTTCATCCACCGGCGCCGACAGGCCCACGGTAAACCGCGCGTAATTCGGGTCCGCGCACGGGGCATACTCCCCGTCCAGGCCCCGGTACCGCGGCATGGCCAGCACATCCAGCGTCACATCGCAATACACGGCCCGGACCACGCGCACGCCTGGGTTGATACGGCGGACCCGTTCCTCCACCGACGCCACCGTCTGCTCGTCAAAGGCGTCCACTTTATTGAGGATGACCGTGTCGCTCGCCTCGACCTGCGCCACAATGTTGGGAAGCGACTCTACGAGCAGGGGAAACATGCCCGGATCCACGATGCTCACGATGGTGCTGATGGCATAGCGCTCATCCAGCCCGGTCTCGCGCAACATGCGCTCGGCCACCTTCGGATTCGCGATGCCGCTCGCTTCGATTATGACCCCCTCCACGGGCGCATCCCCGCCAAATCGGTCCGGAATGCGCTCCAACGTGTGTACGAACTGGGTTACGAGGCACGTGCAGAAAATGCTCCCTCCCGGAAGCGAGACCACGTCGTCTTCGGCGCTCCGGAGCACGGGTCCGTCGACGTCGACGGGCGAAAACTCGTTCACCAGAAACACCAGCCGCCGCCCCCGGTATTGCTCCACGAGGCGGCGCAGGTACGTCGTTTTCCCGCTGCCCAGAAACCCCGTGACCAGGCTCAGCGCGATCACGGCGCCGCCCCTCCCTGTTTTTCCTTCGCCCGGGCCTCGATGGCCGCGATCAGCGTCTCCCGGTCAGGAATCTGCGACGAAAACCGCACCCGGCCGTCGATGCAGATCGAGGGAATGTTCTCAACATGGAGTCGGCACATGTAGCCGATGCCGTCGCGCGTCTTCACCTTGTGTTCCCGCACCGTCACGTAACAGTGTGCCTGTTCGGCCGCGTTGCGCGCGGCATCCACCATGTACAGACACGGCGCACAGGCCGACGAATCCAGCGTGATCACATCGACAAACACCACGTCCCGGTTGCCGTAATCGGGCAGCTGCAGGTCGTCAAACGACTCCATCTGCGTGGCCTTGAGCGACGTGCGCGACACCTGCCGCTGGTAGTCGTCGTGCACCATCTGGCTCACCGCGATGAGGTTGCGTTCCGGCGTGGCGTAGGGCAGATCGCATCCCGGCGCCAGAATGAACCCGCGCAGCCCCGCCAGATCGATGCACCGGATGGCGTCAAGCATGCAATCCGCCTCGCTCCCCAGCAGCAGCACCACCGTGAGCTTCAGATTGCCTCCGAACGACTTGTTGTATTTGCCCGCCAGGTTCTTGAGCAGATCCAGCGGGATGTTCTCATCCACCTGGAGGTTGTCGCATTTCGTGCGGCACATCAGTTCGAGATTCCGCGTCGCGTCGCCGCATACGAACAGCGACGACAGCCCGTTGTTCGCGGCCACGTGCGCAAAAACCTTGTTCAGCGGCTGCGCAATGAAACCCTCGAAATGCTCCTGCGAGATCTGGCTCGTCATCGGGTCGACCACCGCAACCACATCCGCGCCGTGACGGAGATAAAAATCCGCGGCCCGGCAGCACACGTCCGCGCAGTAATTCAAGAGCCGGTGCACCTCGGCGGGCCGGGTGAGCATGTCCAGAAACAGTTCGCTGCCGCGCAGGTGCGACGCCAGCGTGAACGGCCCCGTGATCAGCCCGTACAGCGCCACGTCGCGGCCCATCGTCTCCGTGCAGCGGAGCAGGGCCTCTTTCGCGATGGGATAGCGCCCCTGCTCCGTGTCGAATTCCGGCAAATCCTCGAGCGAACGCGACGTCAGCGGGTGCGACGTCACCGACGGCGGCACCTCATCGGCCCACTGCAGGTGGCAGCCCAGCACTTCCGCCTCCATCTGCAGATCGAACAGGATCGGCAGCCCGTCGGGCCGGTACAGTTCCCGGGCTTTCGCCAGGCCCTCGACAATGCAGTCCGCGGATTGCAGATACTCCGTGGCGCTTTTCCCGATCAGTTTGCCGCCGTGAACCCCCACAAACGGCAGCCAGGCCGGCCGCGGCGTTTCCTCATTCCGCATCGCCGCCAGGATCAGCTCTTTCCCCGATAGACCTTTGACCATGACTCCACTCCCGTGTGCTCCGGATTGCCCGTGCCGCCGTCCGCCACTCCGCGCATTTCAGCCCGACTGGTTCTTATACCACAGACGGCCCGAAAACGGATCTCCCCGTCCGGTTGAAATGCGCGGCCGCCCCTTCTACAATGCCCCGCATTGAGGTGCCGCCAAAATCACAATCTGCCCGCCGCGCCCGAGCGGAAGCAGGGGAGTGTTCACACCATGAAAAACCTCGCTGAATTCGCCCTGATCGCCCTCGTTGCCGTCACCCTCAGCGCCCAGGCCGCTCCGCCCGAAGGCGAAGGCTGGCGCTCGCTCTTCAACGGCGAAAACCTCGACGGATGGGAAAACAAATCCGGCCATGCCGAGATCTGGCAGGTCAAGGACGGGGTCATCGACTGCAACCCCCGCGTCGACCTCCCCGGCGACAAGACCCTCTGGTCCAAAGAGTCCTTCCGCGATTTCCGGCTCTACATCGAGTGGCGCATCAAAGGCACCAAGGGCGAATATCCCGTTCCCACCGTGTTGCCCGACGGCAGCCATAAACTCGTCGAAAACGGTAACGCCATCATCACCATGATGCCCAACGCCGATTCCGGCATCTATCTCCGCGGCTCCTCCAAATCGCAGATCAACATCTGGTGCTGGCCCATCGGCTCGGGCGAGGTCTATGGATACCGCATGGACGACAAAATGCCCCCCGAAGTGCGCGCCGGCGTCACCCCCAAAATGAAGGCCGACAAACCCATCGGTGAATGGAATACCTTCATCGTCACCATGAAAGGCGACCGCCTGACCGTCGAGCTCAACGGCAAGACCGTCATCGAAAACGCCCAAATGCCCGGCACCCCCGACGAAGGCCCCCTCGCCCTCCAGCATCACGGCGGCTACCATAAAGCCGACGACCAGTGGAATTCCGCCTCCAGCCTCGTCCAATTCCGCAACATCTACATCAAACCGCTCGAATAGCAATTTCGGGGGGCGGCCCACCGGGCGCTGGTCGACCGGGCGTTTGGGCCGTTGCGGGCGGTGTACACGCGGCGGGCCGGCCCGCCGCGGGCGGCCTGGCCCGGTTCGCGCACGGTGGTGGCCGAACGGGGCGGGGGGCTCGTGGGGGCGGTATCGTTTTATCTCACGGAGCAGCAGGTGCGGCTGTTTGCGGTCGCGGTGGACCCGGATTGGCGCCGCAGGGGGATCGCCCGTGCGCTGATTGAGTGGATCGCAGACAACGTGTGTTCGGAAACGCACCCTGAACTGGGCCTGTACACCGTTGAGGAAACGGGCAACGCGGCCATTTTCGAACGGTTGGGGTTTTGCATCGTGTCGCGCCGGGTCGCGGTGGATGCGGTTTCGCCTTCCGGGGGACCGGTGCACGAACTGGACATGGTACGGAGGGTCATCCGGTAGCCCGGGGACCCAGGTCGACACGGCGGTTGCGTTCCGCGGCGTCGACCGCCGCGGCGGCGATGGCCACGGCGTTACAGGCGTCGCCGAGGCGCAACCGGTTCCAGGGCCGCCCCTCGATGGCATCGAAGAACTCGAGGAATTCGGTGCGCAATCCATCGACGCCCAGGCGGTCCGGGTCGACGGGCACCGGTTCGGGTGCGCCGCCGTGCCTGCGCACGTGGATGGGGTCATCGCCGGGGGTTTGGATGTCGAGCGCCCCTTCGGCGCCGGCGACATGCAGCGACGATATCATGGTTTCTCCCGGGGCGAGCACAAACCCGCCGTCGACCGTGGCCGCGACGCCGTCCGGGCAGGCGAACGAGGCCGTCAACCGCTCGTAGGCGCCCAGGGGGTGCTTTTGTCCTGAGGCCACGACGCTTTCCGGCATTGCGCAGAGCCACTGCAGGAGGTCGTAGTCGTGGAGCAGCAGGTCGAACGGGGCGCCGCCGCCCTGGGCGGTCCGCATGCGCCAGTCGCGGGCCTTGTCGCGGGATTGCCACCGGGCGGCGTGAACCGTCCGGACCGTGCCGAGACGCCCGGAGCGGACGATTTCGGCCGCGGCGGCATACAGCGGGGTATGGCGGGTCAGATGCCCGGCCATCAGGACGCGCCCGGCACGGGAAGCGGTGCGGGCGAGGGCGCGGGCCTCGCCGGCGCACAAGGCGAGGGGTTTTTCGCAGAAGACATGTTTGCCCGCGTGGAGGGCGGCTTCGGCCTGTGGCCGGTGGAGGCCATTCGGCGACGAAATGACCACCGCATCGATGGCGGGGTCGGCGAGCAGGGCCTCGAACGTCGTGACCGGAATGTGAGGGGCGGGCGCAAACGGTGTGTCGGGCCGGCTGCGCGCGGCCACGGCGACATTCACGCGGTCCGGGAGCGCGTGCAGCGCCGCGAAGTGTTTCGCGGCGAAGTTTCCCGCGCCGACCAGAGCGACCCGCAACATAGCCCACCGCCTTCGGTTGTAGAGACACCATAGCCGATTCGAGCGGCGAACGCCACACAAACCGGAGAGGCGGGCGCCCCGGAACCGGGGCGCCCGTGGGGGCAGGGAGGGGCGGGGGAGGCGGGGAGAGGTCAGGATTTGAGTTTTCGCACGAGGCGTTCGATCCAGGCGTCGAGGTAGGTGTGCCCGAGTTCGCGGGCGATATCGAGGCCTTCGGTCCGGGCGAGGTCGATGGCGTAGTCCTTGGCGCGCCGGCGGGCCTCCCGCCGTTCCTCGGCGGTGAGTTTGCCGTCTTCGCGCGACGTTTTGATCTCGCGCACGTAGGTTTCGTAGGTGTTCATGACGCCCGCTTCGAGGGCGAGGAGCGCGCGTTCACATCGGCGCCGGCGGATGCGCGCGTAGAGTTCGGTGGATTTGAAGAGGGACCAGAGCCCGCCCAGCACGGTGCCGAGCAGCATAAGCCCCTGGTCGGAATGGATCGCGTCGTTGAGCGTCACGGTAGGCATCCTCCCGGTCACGCCGGCGGAACCGCGCGATAGCGGTTGTCCGCATGGACGTGCCCGTCGTTGTAGTCGTCTTTGACCCAATCGAAGTGGCGGCGGCACACGGTTCCGAGCGTTTTCTGGGGAACGCGGGCGCGGTTGCGCGCGAGCACGGCCACGATGTCGGCCGCGATGCCGCCGAATTTCGCGAGATGTCTGGAGTTGCGTGCGACGGCGCCGCCCTGATCGGTCCACCCGTAGAGGGCGGCGAGCCGTCGGAGATCGTCTTCCGTACGTACGGCGCTGGTGACGATGATCCACACGGTCTCGCCGGCCATGCTGGAGAGGTCGCGCCGCACACGTTCGAGGGACTCGAGCAGCGCGGGGTGCACCATGGCGAGCCCCGCGGCGTTTTCGAATTCGCGCAGGCGGAAGTGGGCCACGTCCTCGCCGTCGAGGGTGGTGAGCAGCCGTACGTCGTTTCGCCGGTTATACGTAGGTTCGGACATCGCTGATGTATCCATTCAGGCCGTCGTCGGCATTGAAGACGGCAGTCATGCCGGGGCGCAGATGGAGCAGGGCGAGAGCGAGGCAGGCGTCGTCGGGTTCGGGCGGCGACGGCGCAACGGCCTCGTTCCCCGGCTTGAGGGTTACGTCCCAGGAGTCGAGCCGGGCCTGGACCAGGTCGACGCGGGGATAATTCACTGGCGGGACAATGCCCCCGAGGACAGCCGGGGCCTCGAGGTGAAACGGGAACCGCTCGATGAAGGCGTATCCCGGCGCGACGCGGACGCCCAGGGCGGGCGGGGACGTGGCCGAGACGCCGAGATCGCCGTCGGCGGCGTTTCGGAGCACGCCGTCGCCGCCGCCCCAGGCGAGGCTGACGAGGTTCATGAGGAGTTCGAGGGCGGCCTCGATGCGGTCGTCCCAGGTGTTGAGTTTGGCCGAAGCCACGGGCCGTTCCTGAAAGGCCCAGGAGGTCTTGATGAAGCTCTTTCCACGAATGGCCATGATGTACCCCGCCGGAGGCCGTGCCGCGCCGGCCGCCGGTAGTCAGCCCAGGTGATAGCCCGAATCGAGGCCCACCACCGGGTCATCCAAGCGAAACTGATACAGGGACTGTTCAGACCCCTGGTGTTGCGTCATGCTGTAGAGCGGATTGGCGACGGAGCGCAGGGGCGAGGTGCATCCGAGCGTTGTGGAGACCGCGCGGCCCGAGAAGCGATGGGTTACGCGGTTGATGCGCCGCACAAGCCGCCCGGTGAAGCGTCCGCCCCATTCTCCGGCGAGCGGGACATCGAGACGCCGGACCCGAGCTCCGCGCAATTCGACGAGATCGCCCACCTGGAACACGGCGTCCCCGTGGTACAGCGTGAGGAGGCCGGCGGCCTCGGGGTAGGCCAGATCGTCCAGCATGCCGTTGAGAAGCCGGTCCGCGTCGTCCTCGCGGGCGATGCCGAAATGCCGGAAATTGCGTGCGCGAACGCCGAACACGTCCGCGCTTTCGCCGCGCAGGTACGTTTTCTCGACGGGTCCGAGGATCGGATTGCCTTCGAAATAGAGGGTATTAACGATTCCGGCGCCGTCGGACGCGAGGAGGGCGCCGGTGGTAAGCGGGTCACAGGTCAGCACATGATCGCATGCGGCGGCCGTGCGGAAACGCACGTCGGCGCGGGGGCCGAGACTCCAGACGCATCCGCCCGCGTAGGCCAGCGCCGTCAGCAGGTCGAACAGGCCGTGGTCCGCTTCGAACGTGCTCAGAGTGACCGGGGTGGAGTCCACGGAATCGCCGCAGGCGCGGGTGTACGAGAAGTACTCCTTGAGGCGCATTTCGGGCACGTGATACCGGCCATCCTTGTAGAGATAGACCTCGGAATGGCCCAGTTCCACCATGGCCGCGTTGAAACATTCGCCGCCGCCATACACCAGGCCAATGTAGCGGCCGTAGGCGTCGACGCGGTCGTCATAGGCGCCGTCGTAGCCCCGGTGGGGATTCAGCTCGATGGCGTGGATGCCGTTGGTGTCGATGAGGTTCTGCAGCGCCTGGCGCGCGGCCTCGGCGGCCAGGGCGTAACCGCTCGCGGCATAACGACCGGCGGACCAGGCGGCGGTCTCGGGATGGCGTGCGATGGCGTGGCTGTTTCTGGACAGTTCCTCGCAGTCGAGCATCATCAGGCGCAGGTCGGGCCAGGGAACGCCGTCGACGCGCAGTCCGGCGATGGTGTCGCCGTCTTTGGCATAGGCGCGTGAGGCGTCGATGCGGTTCGTTTCGACCCATTGCCCGGACGCGATCCCGCCGGTCTCGAGCTCGCTGCCGGGTGTTTTCCGGGCCAGGTATTTGGCGTACTCGCGTGCCGCGCCGTCGGGATAGGCGGTGTGGGCCACGAGATAATGAACCGGGCCTTCCGCCGCGCTGATGATGTCCTTGACGATGGCGTCAATGCGCTCGTGGCCGTAGCCGCGGGTCACGCGCGTGTTCTGGCGGGCGGCGCTGCGTTCGGCACGGACCGCGATGACCTCATGGAAGTTCACGTAGCGGTCGAGAATGAGCTTCTTTGTATCGCTCCATTGCGGACCGGCCCAGGCGACCTCGGCCTCGCAGAACAGCGCGCCGTCAAGCCAGACGGCGATCCGGCAGCCGGGCCCGAGTCCGGCGACGCTTTCGGGGAGCATGCCTTCGATGAGGTCGGGGCGGTCCGGGGCGGTACGGGTGGCCTCCATGAGGGGCACGGAATCGAAGCGGGCCGCCCGAAGGCCGTGTGTGTCGTATACCTCGATCGCGTAGCGCATGGTCACCACCAGCGGTCACGGAACGCGACCGCGGCAAGGGCCTGGTGCGCGCTCCCGGGCTCGTCGGTGTACGTCAGGATGGTTTCGGCGGGCTGGATGCGGGGAAACTCGCCCCGCGTGCAGGGGGTGACATCCTCGCCGTCGAGCGTGACTTGCGCCCGGACCGCGTCCACTTCCAGCACGGAGCCTTCGAGCACGATGCCGTCGTACTCGAGACAGCGTTCGCCGTCGCTGACGGCGGGCCGGATCAGGGTCCCTGCGGCGGTCAGGCGGATCCGGGGGAGGGCGAAGGCGGTGCCCCCGCTGGCGACGGCGAGCACGGCGGGCGAAGCGGCGATCGGCCATTCGGCTTCCGTGAGCGCTTCGGCCTCCTCGAAGGGGTCGCGGGCTTCCAGCTTCAGCGTAAACGCCCCCGCGAGACTGTCGCGCTGAATCTCGCGGCGGAATGCCGCGCGCCGCACCATCAAGCGGCGGCCGGGGCGAATCGAGAGCGCCGCCGAATAGTCCACGGCGGACGCCGCGTGCAGCACGGCATCGAGCCGGGCTTCGAGGGCGGCGACGGAGGTCTCGCGGTGGAGCAGCCCGGCGAACTCGACCATCCGCGCGTCGCGCCCGCCGACTTCCTGGTGCTGCTCCCGCACGGACGTGAGCAGGCCATCGAGGACCAGGCCATTGAGCGTGATCGCCATCAGTCGGATCCTCCGAGGACGGGAATGGAATCGGTTACCGCGGCGGGGGCGTGGGGTGGATGATCCCGGAGGAACGGCGCGAGCAGGCGCCAGGCCGCGGCGCGCGTGGTGCGGGCAACGGCCGTGAGCGCGCCAAAACGCTGTCCGCCCTCGACGCGCTGCCCGCCCACGACGACGTGTTTCTGGTCGTGGGCGTCCTTTGCGGCCAGGGCCCGGTAGACGTTTGCCCCCGCGAGCAGGGTTTCGCCGAGCACGAGGGCCTGGGGCCAGGGGGGTTCGGCGTACGCGGGTCCCAGCCGCGCCAGGAGTTCCGCGTGGGCGTCGTCAATGGCCGCCTCGACCAGATCGGCCGGAACCGACGCCGTGTCCTGGAGCTGAAAGCGCAGCCGGACCATGGATTCGGTGGTGAAGCTGGGCATGTCGGGGCCTCCTCATCGGTATGGGACAGGGGAGCGGCCCGACGGGCACGGGCCGCTCCCACCACGTCAGGACCAGTCGCTCCGGACCACCACGCGAGCCTTCTCGTAGATGATGGCGAAGTCGGTGACGACGGTCAGGTAGGTGCGATCCCATTGCTGGTTGATGAGCTTGTCGCTTTCGACCAGCAGGTCCTGCTCGGTGAGTTTCTGCGCCGCGTAACCCGCGTCGAGGATGGTCAGGCAGTTGGCGGGCTGTCCGGCCATGGGGACGAGGCGGGTTCCGAGCGGCGTGGGCAGGTTGCCGGTCTTGGCGAAATCGAAGAGGGCGGCCTCCTTGAACGCGTCCAGTTCGAGGATGGTCTGGCAGAGATCCGCGTTGGCGAGCATGTGGGTCGGGGTGAAATAGTGGTCGAGGGTCAGTGTCATGAAACCCTTGACCAGGTCGGCATAGGCCCACGCGCCCGAGGTTGCGGTGTCGAGCGTGACCGGCGCGGTGCCGGCGGCGCCGTCGCCCTCGACCAGGATCCGGGCGAGCCGGGCGTCGAGATGGCGGCCCAGGCGCTCGCCGATGCGCTGGAGATGGATGCGGAGCATGTCGACCGACATGCGGCGGATCACCTCATACGACGCGATCACGCCCCGGCCTTTCTTGTCGAGTTTGATCACGCGGTCCCCGTATTTGATGGCCGATTCGGGAATGGCGGCGCCCTCGGCCACGGTACGCAGTTCCTCCTCGAGTTCGTCTTCCTGCACGTACGGGACGTCAAAGGCGGTGCTGGCGACCCGCTCGTCGCGGATGATCAGGCCGGGGTAGACGGGCTTGCGCGTCATACCGCAGACCACGGCGTCGCGGACCATGTCCGGGAACAGCCATTTGGCGTTGGGGTCAGACTGGAAGAAGCGGTCCACGGTGATGCGGTCGAGGTCGATGCCGAACTCCTGGGCGCAGTAGTCGCGCACGGTGGTGCCGAGCGCGCGGAAGAACTGGCCGTGGTTCAGGCCGAGACTCTGCAGGGTTTCGTAGAGCCCCGCGCCGCGGATCTGGCGGAGCGTATCCGGTTCCTGGCTCAGGAACGCGACCCGCTCCTTCACGATATCGTCGCGATATGCCATGGGAGGTTCCTCCTTAGAGCAAGACGTGGACGAGGCCCGCGGCCGTGTCCACCTTGAGGTTGATGCCGGTTCCGTTGCCGGTGGCGGGGGCCATGACCTTGCCGCTGGTCGCGGCGGCCACCACGCCGGCGACCCCATCGACCACGGGCGGGGTCTCGCCTTCGTATTGGAAGACGGACACGCCGCGCACCTTGACCGGAATGGCCGCGCCATTTACGGCGGCGCCGGCGAGGGCTTCGCCGAACACGGAATCTCCGGCGCTGGTGTCGTTGGTGACGGTGTAGGGTCCGGCCAGTTTGACGGCGTCGCCTTTTGCGATGCTCACGGGGCCGGAATCGGGGGTTTTGCAGGTGATGACGAGCTCGGTCAGCACGCCGCCGATGTCTCCGAATGCCATGGTTCACACTCCTGTGCGGTGGGACCGCGTGCCCGGCAGGGGGTCGCGCCGGCACTCGCGGCCTGGTTTTGGTTCTCCGGGTTCGGCGCCCCGCCCGATCCGCGCGGACCGGGCGGAGGACGCCGCGGCGCGCACGGCGCTCAGCCGTCGCGCACGATGCCCATCGCGCGATTCGTCCAGGCCCCGGATTCGCTGTCTGGGAGCGTTTCCGGGTACGACGTGGGCGATGGGGGAAACTTGTGATCAAACCGGACCTCGTACGCGCGCAAATGGCGCGTGATTTCGTCGAGGCTGAGGGATTCGAGGGTGCGCCGCCAGACCGCCTCGTCAAAGGCGCTGCCGTCGAGCTCGCGCCCAAGCCCGCAGAAGCGTTCGAGGGCGCGGCGCCGGGCCGTCACGCCGTCGCGGAGGATCCCGGCGAGGGCGGCGGGCTCGAGCGCCATCTCGCGCATGGTTACGTGAAGGGCACGGGCGGCCTCGGGAGAGAGCAACGGCATGCGCTCGGCCCGAAGGATGTGCGTGCCGTGCCGGCCGTCAAGGAACAGTTCGCGCACGTCTTTCGCCCATGCGATGACGGTATACAGGCCGGCGTCTTCGCGCGCGGCGTCTCCATCGTGGTCAAGCCAGCGAAGCGGATGCGGTCCCTTCTCAACGGCCCAGGCGCCTTCCGCGCAAAGCGGCTGCTCGAAACGCCAGCCGGCAAGATGCCCCGCCTGTTCGAGCCGGAGATCGCGGTGCGGGCCGCCGCCGTCGAAATGGCGGTGAATGACGTAGCGTCCCGCGGGACCGTGCTCCCGTTTGGAGTCGGGGGTTGCGTCCGGCAGTAGGGCGATATTCCAATACATGCGCTGAACCTCCCTTCTTCACACCAGCTGGCGCAGCAGCGACACGATGACGCCGGCCAGGTTGGCCACGAGCAGGGCCACGCCGCGCGCGAGCGTGCTTTCGAGCCGCTGTACGCGGGTTTTGACCTCGCACAGGTCTTCACGCAGGCTCATCCACTGGATGTCATGAACGGGTTTGTAGGGGCAGGCCGCGGCCTGTTCGGGCGGCGCCGGTTTTTCTGCTGCGTTGATGCACGGATTCATTGCGCGGCCTCCGTTCAGTTGTCCGACCGGCTGATTTCGTACCAGGCGCCGCCGACGTATACGAGCACGAGGGTATCGGCGGGATGGGCGGTCCAGGGCCCGGCGAGCTGGAGGTTGATGTTGTCGGTAAACACGCAGTCCGCATCGCCGCCGATGATGGTCGCGAATTGCCCGGCGACACCGTCATCGAGCTGGGTGACGTTGTGGCCGGCCGTCCAGGTGTCGGGCACGCGGAAGATGTTTGCTCCGCGCACGCTGGGGGTGGTGTCGTCGGCCGCGAAGGTGACGAGAGCCGGGGTACTGAGCGCTCCGCCGACCGAGGCGTCCGCGGCAAAGACCGCGTCCGAACCGTCCAGGCGCAACGCCGTTGCCTGGGCGCCGCCGTCCAGGAGCCGGAACTCGAGCTGGCCCGCTTCGCTGTCGTCGGCGATGTGCTGCATTTTGCCGGCAATCACCGCATACGAGACGGGGGCGGAGGCGCTGTTGAGTCCGCGAAACGTGACTGTGCCGATGGTGGTGCCGCTGACGGGGGTGCCGGTGCGGTCGAGGCTGCATCCCGGCAGGGTGCTGTCGTGGACGCGCACCTGGCCCTGCTGCTGGAGTTGCGACGCGGTCACGGAGAGATTCGAGGAAGCCAGCGTCAACGTACCCACCCCGCTGCCGGCGGACACGCTGAGGCTGCCGGGCGCAGCCAGTGCGCCGCCCTGCACCTCGAGATCGCCGGCGATCGTGACGTCGTCGCCGAACCGGCACGCGCCGAGTCCGGTGTAGATGGCGTAGTTGGCCGTGCTGCCTCGCGTGATGTCCTCGATGTACAGGCCGTAGAGGTTGGTCACCGTGCCCGTCGTGCCGGTGACCCGGCCGTGCAGCGCGATGCCGTTGGTCAGGCCGCCCATCTGGTTCAGCAGGACCTCGCCCCGGACGCCGATTCCCCGGTTGATGGTCGTGAACAGCGCCCCCGGCGTCACCCGGCCGGCCGTGCCGATGACGTCCGTGCCCGACGCGCTGTATCCCGAACCGACGGTGGCGTGTCCCGCGACGCCGTAAATGCTGGAGCCGGAATGGAAGCCGCCCGACCACACGATCTGGCCTTCGAGCGCGCTGCGGCTGCTTGAACTGAGCGCCGCGCTGCCTTCGAACTGCGCCTTGACCAGGTACGAAGTGCCGGACGCGGTTCCGGCGGATAGCGGGCCTTGTACCTGGAGCGCCTTGGGCAGGGTCACATCGCCCGTGTCCTGGATACGAAGGCTCGGGGCGTTGACGGGCTGAATGGCGTCGCCGGTGTCGTTCCACAGTTGTTCGCCGGTACCGCTGAGGAAGTCGGCCCGCGACATTTCGCGGGTGGCGCCGGCGCTGGCGTCGTGGATCAGCAGCGTATCGCCGTCATCGGGCAGGGATTCATCCTGGGCGGCGGGGATGTCCAGGGCGCCGGCGTCGAGCAGGCCTTCGTCCGTCGTGAGGGCGTGTTCTTCCGTACCGGCACGCAGGGGGCCGCGGAGGGTCACGCCGCCTTCGGCCAGGATCGCGCCGTTGGTCGAGAGGGTTCCGTCGGGATCAATATCGAGCCCGCCGTCCCGGTCGCCGTAGCCGCCGCCGACGCGCAGCGATTCCAGGTAGCGCGGGGCAGCGCCCAGGCCCGGCAGCAACACGGCCGCGATGCACACCGTGAACAGCCATTGCCGTTTCCGCATCACTCATCCTCCCAGAGTCCGCCCGCTCCCAGTTCGATGGGCGTGTGGAAATCGCGCCGGGCCGCCGCCAGAGCGTCGTCGAGCCGGAGCGCCCGGGTACCCGCCACGAAACGGGTTCCCTGGGAGCCGGAGGCGACGACGGAGCCCTCGATCACCTCGAGCACATCGCGCAGCACGCAATGGCACAGGTTTTCGCCGTACGTCCGTCCGGGGATGTGATCGCACGCGCGCAGGTCTTTGCCGCACACCGAACACTCGGGTTTGCGGAACGAGAAACCGATCGACGTTTCCCGGTACACCCCGCCCTCGATGTTCAGGATGAAGTCCTGGTTGTCGCTGGTGCGCAGGACGTACACATCGGGCCGGACGGACAGGAGTTCCCCGTCGGCATGCAGGCGCGACCGGAAGAAGGTGCCCCGGGGCAGCGAGCCGCGCACGTCGTGCCGTTCCATGAGGGGGCGTCCGGGAACCAGCGCGTTGATGCGCTCCAGTTCTTCTTCAGGGAAGCGGCTGAAATGGCGGTCGATCCGGCTGTTGCAGAGGTCGAGCGTGAACACGGCGAATTCCTCGGCCGTCAGAGGGCGCAGGGTGAATGCGTTGACCTCGTCGATCGTGCCGGTCAGCGTAGCGCTGTCGCGGGTGGCAACGAGGGCGCCTTCGTGCCGGAAGACAAACGGTTCGAGTTCCATCGGAGTTCCTTTCCGCACGATACGGTTTCAGGATGCCTTGATGCCGAGCGATTCGGCGGCTCTTTCGTGGGAGATGAAGCCGGCGTCGCGCAGCAGGAGGGCGTTTTCGATTTCGCGGCGGCGGGCTTCGGCCTCGCGCACGATGTCAGCGGTGCGGTGGGAGCGCATATGCACGGCGGCGCGCGCGCTGCCCCACATGAGAGCGAGTTCGAAGTTGTAGAGGCGTTCGAGCAGGCGTTTGACGCAGCGGTTCACGGCGGTGACCTGGCGCGTGATGATCTCGAACTGCGCCGTGCCGTAGGTCTCGGTGGTGCCGTAGTTGCGCCCGAGGAGGATGGGCATCAGGTGCATGCCGGTGATGACCTGCTCCTCAATGGCCTTGTGGTTCTCGTAGAAGACCTGCGAACGCTGATCGCCGCGAACAAGCGACACACTCACGTTGTCGAAGGTCACCAGGTTCTGATCGGTCTCCAGGGTGTTCAGTTTGGCGCGGAGTTCGGCGAAATTGGTCTCGATGCGCTTGTGATAGGCATCGACCGACTCGCCGCGCTGGCGCTCTTCGGGCCGGTACTGGACGTGGAGTTTGGCCCAGCCCGCGTTGTGGGTGGCCTTGGCCATGTCTTCGAGGAGTCGCTGCTGGATTTTGACCACGAAGGGAATGGCGCGCAGCATGGACCTTCCGTAGGGGTTGGTGCCGTCGCGATCGAGGCCGACATACACGAACCGCTCGCGGGGCAGCGGGATCTCGCGGCCTTCGTGGACCTGGAAGGGCTCGATACCGTCCTTCCCACGCCGGAACCGCACCGTCCAGACGTCCACCGGTACGACGTCCCAGATCGATTCACGGCTCTGCGACAGCACAATTTCGACCGCCGCCGCCCCGTAGGTGAACAGGGAGGTGTAGAAGATGTCGAGCAGGCCGTCCATGCCGCGGTCGCCGCTGTTGACGCGCCGGTTGAGGTCGTCGAGGATGCGTTCCGCGCGCCGCCGGGCCTGGGGCGACGAAGGGTGCGTGATTTCGATGTCGTAGCCGGTCTGGCACAGGCGTTTCCAGGTCCAGATGGCATCCGAGATGTCGGGGATGGCATCGCGCAGGAAGCGGTAGACCTGCAGCATGTAGAACGGGGTGTCGTTGGGCAGGCCAATGACATCCCGGAAGGCCCCCTGCAACCGCGTGACGTCCTCCGGCATGGTGCAGGTGCGGGACGGCGACTCGCGGAAGGTCTCCGCGAGCGCCGTGGCTTTGGGCCGGGCCGGGCGCTGTACCGCGTTCCGAAATCGTTCTAACCACCGTGCCATGTTCGCTCCTCGCGGGGTGTTCAACCGCTTCTGCTTCATACGTCCGCGCGTTGTCCCGGCCGGAACACGGGCAGGCGCCAAAAATGGTTGATAGCGTGTGTCTTATGGCGGAGAAAGTCAGGCGGACATGTGTCGTTTCACGGACAAGCCGGGACGACTGCGTGTCCCCGTTCGATCGCGAATGCATCCCCGTGGCCTGTGAGGCCATTCTTCTCGTCCAACGCGCGCCGGGCGCCCGCGCAGCCGTCTTCTTCCCATCCGAAAACCGTCGGCGCCTTGCTTTGAGACGGGCCCGCGTGGATACTGTTTGGATCGGCGCATGTCGGTGATTCACACACCTTGCGAGGGGGGAACTCCGGGGATGCCGCGCCGGTGCAACGAGGAATGCATGTCTGTATTGGTCAATAGAAGCGTCGGCCGCACGCTGTTTTCAATGGCGCTTCCGATGCTGGCCGGCACGTTCGCCATGAACGCGTACAACTTGACCGACACCTGGTTTGTGTCGCGGCTGGGCACCCTTTCCCTGGCGGCAATGGGCTTTACGTTTCCCGTCGTGATGCTCCTGACCTGTGTAGCGCGCGGCATCGGGTCGGGAGTGACAACCCTGGCATCCCATGCGATTGGCAGCAATGACCACGACCGCGCGGTCCGGCTGGTCACGCACGGTTTCATGCTGACGTTGGCCGTTACGGCCGTGATGTCCATTGGCGGCTACCTCAGCATCGGGCTGGTGTTCACGCGGCTGGGCGCGGATGAGGCCACGTTGCCGCTCATCGGGAAGTACATGCGGACCTGGTTTCTGGGCGCTCTGTTCATGACGCTGCCGATGGCGGGCAGCGGCGTCCTGATCTCCGCGGGCGACTCGAAAGCGGCCAGCATGCTCATGATCGTGGGGACGGTCCTCAACACGATCCTGGATCCCATCATGATCTTCGGGTTCCTCGGCTGTCCGGCCATGGGCATCCGGGGCGCCGCATTGGCCACGATCATTTCGCAGGGGGTCTCGACGGTGTGGCTGGTTCATCTGCTCCACCGCAGGCACCGCCTGCTGGCCTGGCGTTCCTGGCGCCTGTCGGAGTACGTCCTTTCACTGCGGCAGATCATGGAGTTTGCGGTGCCGAGCGTCCTGAGCATGATCCTGATGCCGGTGTCCGCAAGCGTCATCACGCGCCTCCTGAGCCATTTTGGGAACGGGGCCGTGGCTGCGGCCGGGGCGGCCGGCCGCGTCGAGATGTTCGCGTTCATCATCCCGATGGCGCTCGGCATCTCGCTCACGCCGTTCGTGAGCCAGAACGTGGGCGCAGCCCGCCTCGACCGGGTGCGGCAGGCCAAAACCCTGGCCGTTGGCTTCGCCCTGGGATACGGCGGGCTTGCCACGGCCGTCTTCTTTCTCAGCGCGCCATGGCTCGCCACCCTGTTCACGGACGACCCCGAGGTGGCCCGCACGTTTGTGGCCTACACACGCATCATCGCGTTCGGTTACGGAATGATGGAAGTCCACCGGTATTGCGGATTCTTTCTGACGGGCCTGCACAAGCCCCTCTCCGCGACCGTGCTCAACGCCATACGGGTGCTCGTGCTGCTTCTTCCGCTTTCGTGGCTTGGCGCGCAGGTATGGGGCCTGGAAGGCGTCTTCTGGGGCCGCCTGGCCACCGATTTCACGGTAGGCGCAATTGGCCTGACCTGGTTGTCGCACGCGTTTCGCGCCATTACGAGAGACAAGGCCGCATGAGCCGTCCGGCTCGCTGGCGGAGGATGGTTCCGTGGGCAACAGATTACGGAAAGGGCGATTCATGGAATGGTATCCGTGTTTTCTGATGGTTCTGGCGTGTCTGAGTGGAAACGCCGCGGCCGCCGGACGCGACTTTGCCGACCCGCGGCTCCGGGAGGCGTGGCTGCGGCATCCGGTGCTGGGCGATCCGTCGTTTGACGCGTTCGAGCGGGTTGCGGGCAATCCGATCCACCGGGGTTCGCCGCCCTATCTCTGGCCGGTCAACGGCTTCCTGTTCGAGGATCCCGTGAGCGGCCACTGGTACGTCTATGTCGGGCACTATCTGGAGGGATACGCCCACACCGCCGAGACGCCGAGCCGGTGCACGGTGTTTCGTTCAACGGACGCCGGCGCAACGTGGGAAGAGCTGGGCCCTGTGTTCACCGCCGAGCCGCACACGTTCGACGACGAGGTCACGCCCTTCTCCGGCGCGCCCGATGTGTCCGTGGCGTACCGCGACGGCCGCTATCACATGGCCTTCGACTGGGGGACGCCCAATCTGACGTGGGACATCGCGGCCGACCCGCCTCGCGAGGCCAACGGAGGGGCAGCCTACGCCTGGGCGGAGCGGCCCGAAGGCCCGTTTCACCCGGCGCCGCGGGCCATCGCGGGCACCCGCCAGCAAACGCCGCTCGCCGGAAAGTACCGTCGGATGTACGCCTCGACCATCATCCCCCGCGCGAAAGACTGGCTGGTGCTGACCCTGACCGATTCCGGACCGTATTTCGGGTGGGCGCTGGTGGGCCGAACGGCAGAACAGCCGGAAGGGCCGTACGGCAACGAAACGCTGCTGCTCCATCCCGAACAGGCCGGGTATCATCCACCATTGATGGAATTCTTTCCAGCATTTGTGCATGAGGACTTCCTTTACGCGCCCGCCACGTCCGTCGCGCGCAACCGCAACTTCCAGTGCCTCTGGCGGGTTCCCATCGAGGACGCCATGAATCCCAAAGCCTGGAGCCTCTACCAACACGGCTCGGTCTGGCACGCCGAACCCCTCGAACACGAGCATCACGGCATCTGGGGACAGACGTTTTCGGGATTCGTCGGGGCAGACGGCGCGTTCAACGTCATGTTTCCCGCGCGGGACAGCGCGGGGCGCGGCGCCATCAACCTCGCGAGCCGCCCGTGGTCCCGGCCGTACCGCGCGCACGGATTTCATTTCAGCGGGCACGCGGGGCCCAGCCTCACCCTGCTCCGCGAGACCGGCACGCTGGAACGTCTCATGATGCGCGCCGCCGTGAATGGCGCCGTCGCCGTCGTCTGGGGCCATACCGCGCCGCTCGGACCCGACCGGCCCGCTTCGGACGCCATGCCGCATCCCGTCACCCTGTCCCGGTACGACGGCCTGGAACTGCGCCGCGACGGCTGGACGCTGTTTTCCTGCGACGATGCGGGCGGACGGCACACGGCGGCGGAAGGCGCGCTCGAATCGGCGCCGGAGACGTGTTCAGTGGCGTGGACCGCGCCCGGCACGCTCGAGGTGGCGATCAACGGACGCGCCGTCTGGACCGGGCCGTTGGCCCGGAAACCCGGGGCGGTGGGCCTCCTGGCCAGCCCCTTCAGCCACGCCGACGTCACGCAATTCGAAATCACGGGCGATTTCCGCCCCGGGACGTTCCGGTATTTGTACTCCGAGGGCCTGGTCGGCGCCGCGCAGCACCGCGACCACTGGGAAGAGACCCGCGACCCCGTGTTTTTGTATGGCACAGGCACGGTGTCCCGTCAGGAGGGCGTGGCCGCGAAATGGAATATCGCCTGTTCGGGCTTCACGTTGTGGAGTCCCACCGGCCCCGGATACGGCACGGCCGAAGTGTGGGTGGACGACGTGCGCCTGGGCAAGGTGAGTTTTGCATCGCCCGAGCCGCAGGCGTCGCATGCGGTCTTCCGCGCCGAAGACCTGGAACCCGGTTTCCACGCGGTCTGGGTCAAGAACGTCTCGGGCCAGATTCCTCTCGACGTGCTCGAAGGCGAGCTCGGGCGGCGGCCTTAGTGTGGCGGGCCGGGGATCCCCGGGCACTTTCCGCTCACAACACGGCCCGGGGCCCCGCCGCCCGGTGCGCGCTTTATGGAGACCCCCGAAGCGCGCTACAATACCCGGGTTTCTCCAAATCGCGCCCGCGGGTGCGGGAAAGGATCTCCGATGACGCTTCTGGAAGTGCGGAACCTGGCCCTCCAGCTCGACGACAAGCAGGTCCTGGGCGGCGTGTCGGCCGATTTCAAGCAGGGGCGGGTGTACGCGATCGTCGGGCCCAACGGCGCGGGCAAATCGACCCTGGCCAACGTGATCATGGGCCTGCCGGGGTATACGGAGTTCCAGGGCGACATCCTGTACCGGGGCGAGTCGTTGAAAGGCCTGGCGGTGGACGAGCGGGCGCGGAAAGGCCTGACGCTGGCCTGGCAGGAACCCGCACGGTTTGAAGGCCTGTCGGTGCATAAGTTCGTCACGGCGGGCGCGAAGACGACGAACGGCCGCGATCTTGCCGCGGCGGCCCTGCGCCAGGTGGGACTCGAACCCGCCCGTTACCTGAACCGCGCCGTCGATAAAACCCTCAGCGGCGGCGAACGCAAACGGATCGAGCTGGCGTCCATCCTGGCCATCGAACCCGCGCTGGTGTTGATGGACGAGCCCGACTCGGGCATTGACGTCGAGGCCCTCGACCAGATGTTCGAGGCCATTCACCGGCTCAAGGAAAAAGGCAGCACGGTGATCCTCATCACGCACAGCCGGACCGTGCTGAGACAGGCCGAGCACGCCTACCTGCTGTGCGACGGCCGCGTGATCGACGAAGGGCCCGTGAACCGGATCGGCCAGTATTTTGAAAACCGCTGTGCCCTGTGCGACCACACCAACGAACCCGACCCGCAGGAGGTGATATGAGCGACGCCGAACTCGTCCAGCGACTGCTGGAATCGGTGGGCATCAAACCAAGCCATGTCCTGAGCGACGACGTCGCCCGTCTTGAAGTCCATCAGAATCATGTGGTGGGCGCGCACCTCGTGCCCGGCCTCGAAGTCGACACGACCGAACGGGACGACGGCATCGAGGCCCATCTGCGGCTGACGCCCGGGGCCCGGATCGAGCGGCCGATCCACCTGTGTTTCGGCATGCTGCCGGAAAAAGGCCTGCAACGGATTGTCCTGGAAATCGACGTGGAAGAAGACGCGTCGGCGCAGGTGCTGGCCCATTGCACCTTCCCCAACGCCGTCGAGGTCGAACACCGGATGGACGCACGGATCCGCATCGCCCCCGGCGCCACCTATTCCTACTACGAGCGGCATGTCCATGGTCCGGGGGGCGGCGTGGAGGTGATTCCGCACGCGACTGTCGAGCTCGGCGAAGGGGCGCGGTTCAAGACCGTATTTGAGCTCATCAAGGGACGCGTCGGCGAGATGGATATCGCCTACGACGCGGTCTGCCAGGCCCGCAGCGTGCTCGAGATGCTGGCCCGCGTGAGCGCCAGCGGCACCGACAAGGTGCGGATTCACGAGAAGGCCCGCCTCGCCGGCGAATCCGCCCGCGCCGCCCTGACCACGAACATCGCGTTGCGCGACGACGCCCGCGCGGAAGTTTTCAACACCATCATCGCGGACGCCCCCCGCGCCCGCGGCCACGTCGACTGCAAGGAGATCGTCCAGGATCGCGCGGTGGCCAAGGCCGTCCCGATCGTCGAAGTAAACGATCCGACGGCCCACGTCACTCACGAGGCGGCCATCGGCAGCGTGGATTCCAAACAGTTGCAGACCCTGTTGTCGCGCGGACTCACGGAGGACGAAGCGGTCGATCTCATCATCGAGGGCATGCTGAGCTGAGCCTCCGCGCGCGGAAGGGCCGCGAGACGTTCGGAACAGGCGTGCCAAGCGGGCGTTCGGCGATTCCGGGCGGGCGAATCCGGACCGAACGGGGCTACTCGGCCTCTTTTGCGTCGGCGCGCGCTTCGGCGGAGGACGGTTTCCGCGCCGGTTCCTCGGTGATGTAGATGCCCACATTGACCGGCACGAAGAAGTGCAGCACCAGCTCCCACAGGAGGCCGATCCCCAGCACCAGCCCGCCGCCGACAGACAGCGTGACGCCGTCGACCAGGAGCGTCGCGGTCCATACCGGGGATTCCGCGACGAAAAGCAGGGCGATTCCCAAGACGATGCCGCAGAGGCCGAGAAACATCATCAACAGGCTCAAAAAACCGAAGAAATGGATGGGCCGGTTGACGTAGCGGTAGAGAAACACCATGGTGCCAACGTCGATGGCGCCGCGCACGAACCGCTCGATGCCGTACTTCGACCGGCCGTAGCGGCGCGGGTTGTGGTGCACGGCGACTTCCGCGATGCGGTAGCCCAGGTCCCGCGCCAGCGCGGGCAGCAGGCGGTGCCGCTCGCCATAGACCGAGAGCCGCTCGACCACCTCCCGCCGAAACAGCTTGTACCCGCAGTTGATGTCGTGCAGGGTGAGATCCAGCACCCGCGAGACGATCCGGTTGTACAGGCGGGACGGCAGGACTTTGTGCCAGGGGTCGTGGCGGACTTTCTTCCATCCCACGACCACGTCGAACCCTTCGTCGAGTTTCGCAAGGAAGGCCGGGATCTCGCCCGGATCATCCTGCAGGTCCGCATCCATGGTGAACACCAGATCGCCCGTGACCCGGTCGAATCCCGCGGCAAGCGCGATCGATTTGCCGAGATTGCGGCGAAACCGGACGATCTCGATCTCGGGGTGTTCGGAACGCAGGGCCGCCAGCTCCTCGTAGGTACCGTCGGTGCTGCCGTCGTCAATGAACAGCATCTGCACGTCGTGCCCGCTGCTGTAGTGCAGAATGCCTTCGACGAGTTCCCGCACCGATTCGCGCTCGTTGCAGGCGGGAATGACAAAACTCAACTTCATGCAGTCTACGCCCTCCTTCCCCGGTGGGATTGTATCACGGATACCCCGCGCACCGTGCGGGCGTCTCGATGCGCGAGCGCGGTCAGACCTTGAAGATCAGCAGCTTGTTCCCCTCGAGTCTGACTTCGGGGCCGAGCGTGCCGCCGGTGAGCAGTTCCGGAAACGCCTTCGGAAGCGTGACGGTCTGCGGCTGCTTGCCGTGGTTGATGACAAAGAGGAACGAGCCCTGTTTGCCGGTACGGCGGGTGACCTCGACGTCCGGCGGGAGGGCGCCCACGGGAAACGGAGGAAGCACGGCCGCCGCGAACCCCTCCAGGGCCGTGGGCGGCAGGTAGACGCCGAGATAGTAGACCGCGCCCTTGCCGCGGATGTTGCGCGTCGCCGCGCAGGCGCCCTTCAACGCGCCGCCGGCATACTGCGCGACCGGCTGCGCTTCCCGGCAGGCGAGCACCTCGACCCATTTCCCGACCGTGGCCGCGGGCACGGGCGACTGGCCGCCCGCGGGCTCGATCGCTTCGGCCTGGCCGTGATGATACGGGCGGACCTCCTCGACCGTGAGCCCCGCTATCGCGACGAACGCACCGGGGCGCGGATAGGCCCACATGGTGTTGGTGGGCGTGCGCGCGCCCGATTGCGGCGTCAGCACAACGGTGCCGCCCGCCTGGGCGAACGCGTCGAGCCGGTCGGCCAGCGCCTTGTCGGCCAGGCATGCGCAGGGGGCAAAGACCACCGCGTACCTGCCGAGATCGCTGCCGATATCGACGAAATCGCATCCGTGGCCGGTGCGTTTGACCGCGCGGTAGATTTCGTAGCAGTGGGCGTCATAATGAAAGCCCGGGGCGCCCGGCTGCCGCTCGGCGCTCCACAGCATGGCGTAGTTGCGCAGGATGGCGACCGGCGTCTGAACCGCCGTTCCCGCGAGCGCGGCGCCGAGTTTCGCCAGTTCCGCGCCGGTTTCGGCCACTTCCCGGTACCGGCGGCGCGCCACGCCATCGTGATCCAGAATGCCGTGCCAATACTGTTCCGCGCCGGACAGGCACGCCCGCCAGCGGAAATAGCACACGCCGTCGGCGCCGTTCGCCACCGCCTGCCACGTCCACCGGCGGATGTCGCCGGGTTCGGGCTGCTCGCCCATCAGACCCGTGTTGGCGTCGCCCGTGGGCCCGCTCTTCTGCTCCATCACCCAGAACCGGCCCGTGAACGAGCGCGTGATCTCGTGATGGTAGGCGGGCAGGAAGGGGTCTTCACCGCTCTCGGGGTAGTTGTCCCACGACGGGAAATCGGTGAACTGGGCCAGTTTCCAGTAGTCGATCTCCGGGAATCCGCCCATGAAATTGTGGGTGACAAAGTGCTTGGGGCACAGTTGCTTGAGGAGCTCGTACTGGGCCTGCTGGAATTTCACCTGCGTATCCGATGAAAACCGGGCGAAATCGAGCCAGTGACTGGGATTGTTGCCGGCCGGCATGCGCCGCGGCAGGGGAATCTCGTTCCACTGCTGGAATTCGAAGCCCCAGAACGCGGTTCCCCACGCCTGGTTGATGCTGTCGGTGTCCTTGTACTTCTCGAGCAGCCAGTCGCGAAACGCGCTCTGGCAGTGGTCGCAATAACACCGGGTCGTGTTGTGGCACCCGAACTCGTTGTCGGTCTGCCACCCGATGACCCCGGGCATGTCCGCGTAATGCCGCGCCATCTGATCGACGATGCGGTCGGCCAGCATCTGGTATTCGGGCGCGTTCTTACAGCAGTGGCACCGGGAACCCGGGTTGCGCACGAGGCCGTCCGCGTCGCGCTGGAGCATGCCCGGATGTTTCTGGACCGCCCACTGCGGCGGGATGCACGTGGGCGTGCACAGAACGGTCGAGATGCCCTCTTTGTGAAGCGCCTGGATGACCGCGTCCATCCACTCAAAGCGGTAGCGTCCCTGTTCGGGTTCAAACCGGCTCCAGGCGAATTCGCCCATGCGCACCACGTTGATCCCGGCCTGTTTCATCAGGGGGATGTGGTCTTTCGCCTGTTTGGGCGTCCAATGCTCGGGATAGTAACAAGCGCCGAAGTACATCATGCCGG
>JAAYAQ010000066.1 GCA_012719295.1 Candidatus Hydrogenedentota bacterium
AGGCCGCTCAGGATTCGCCGGTCTTGTTCAGCGCGGCGAGCCGATCATACACGTCTTGCTTGTCGTTCTCGATATCGTAATCGAGGTCGATGTGCCGGATAACGCCTTTCTTGTCGATCAGAAACACGGACCGTTTGGCGAAGACGTTGCCGTTTGCATCGCGGACGGGGATCTTGAAGGCCTTGACGATCTTCTGCTGCTCGTCGCCCACGACGTTGAACGGCAGTTTGTATTCCGCCTTGAAACGGTCGCTGGCGTCCTGAGGTTCCACACTGATCGCAAAGACCTCGGTATCGGCGTCCTTGAAACGTGAGAAATCGTCGCGGTAGCCGCACATCTGTTTCGTGCATCCCGAGGTGAATGTCCTGGGATAAAAGGCGAGCAGGACGTTCTTCTTGCCTTGGAAGGACTTGAGTTCCACCTGCGTTTTTTCGCCGTCGGCGCCGGTGGCCGCCAGCTTGACGTTGGGAGCGGGGTCGCCGACCCGCAACGCCGCCGTTTCCGCATCGCCCTGCCGGGGCGCTGTGTCGTCGCCCGTCCCGGCCAGCGCGGCCATACCCGCGCCCAGGAACATCACCGCGCTCCATACCGCAAACCACTTTCGCATGGGAACTCTCCTCCGGTGCGTACCGCGTTGGACCTCACCCACCCCAGAGGAAACGTTCTGGCGGGCGGCCCTATTTCTCGGAACCGGCGAGCGCCACTCCGAATGCTTCAGTCCCCGGCGGAGTCTTGCCCCTTCAGCGGAGGCACATAACGCCCCCGGGCAATGATGTCGCCGGGATCGAGCGTCTGCTTGATCTCACGGGCCACCTGCCAGAAGACGTCGTCCTCGTCCCGAATCTTGTCCATGCCGCGCAGTCCGGTCCGGTACGGCACATAGCCGTCGTCGATAAGGGCTTTCATGGCCGCATCATAGCAGGCCATGGCGCGAGCGACTTCGTCAGGCACGGATTTGTCGAAGGCCACGTTGAGAATGCCGATCATCGAGCGTTCATTGAGGAGGGTAAACGTCGCCAGCAGGTCGAAATCGTGCTCCGCAAGCACCGGTTTCACGAGATCCAGCACACGTCGCGCGTCGCGCCCGGTCATCGGGACCACGGGCGAGAACCACATCAGCCCGCACCCCGTCTCGAGGGGATCCCGGGGGTCGGTTGCATGGTCGGGAGGATGCCGCAGACGCCATTGCGTGCCGTGGACCGATTCGTCCGCCGGCGCGCCTTTCATCTGCGCGTAGACCGGCCGCAACGATGCCAGTTGCTCGGACAGTTTAGAGATGCCGAACCGTTCCGCGACCCGCGCGACGCGTTCGCCGAGGGCCAGTTTCGCGTCGTCCACAAAGATGAGCTTGCCGAGGGGTCCGAGGGTACGCCGCAGCAGCCGCCGCATATCGCGCACGTGTCCGCGCGTGCCCGTCAACGCGCCGCCGACGCTCCATTCGCCGATGCCGTGCGTCTGCCGCAACTGTTGCCGAAAACGTTCGGGCAGCGCCCCGGCCTGGCCCGCCGCCTCCCAGGGGTAGTGGATTCGGCTGCTCAGCACGCGCAGATCATTTCCGATATGAATGGCCGAGTCGAGCATCCGGCGCAGACGGAACGGTCTCAACGCATCGATCAGGCGTTCCAGGCCCGCGTCTTCCTTCACCGTGCAGAAGAAGAAACAGAAATCCTCGGGCCGCGGCATGAGCCAGAGGCCGATCTTCGTCACGATGCCGAAATTGGACTGGCAGAAGAGCCCGTCGAAAAACGGCCCCACGCCGTAGCGGTAGACGCGTCCGGCTTTGGCATTCGCGAAATGGCCAAACCCCGTATCGAGCACGCGGCCGTCGGCCAGGACGACTTCCATCCCGCAGCACGTTTCGAAATGGTCGCCGTAGCGGGTGTGCCCGAAACCCCGATCGAGGGTGTTGCCCACCAGGCTGGATTCGGGACCGGCGCCGGTGCTGTCCATCCACAATCCAGTCTTGTGCCCGGCCAGATGCGCGTACAACTGCCCCTGCGACACGCCGGGCTGGATCACCGCATACGCCAGTTCGGTGTTCACCTCGAGGATCGTGTTCATGCGCGACAGGTCGACGATCGCCGCGCCGGGCGTCGGCGCGCAGGCGTCGCCGTAACCCCAGTTCCGCCCGCGGGAAATGGGATACACCACCACGCCGTGCCGGCCGGCGATCCGCACCACCTCCTGAACCTGTTCGGTGGATTCGGGAAACACCACACAACCCGGCCGGGGCGCGGCGTCCTGCGTGGTTCGGGCATACCGTGCGATGGTTTCGTCGTCCGTTCGGACGTTCGCTTCACCCAGGAGACGCGTCCAGGCCTCGACCGCCGCGCGAAGTGAATCTCCGGTAGACATGATATCCCCCACTCAACCCTTGCTTCAGGGATACTATACCGGTAGGGCGCGGAAGAAGAAAAGGCCGAGGCGGCCTTACCGGGCCGGAAGTTCGCTCGCCGCGGTCCCGGCATCCTGGCCCGGCCGCTCGTCCAGCGCTGTGCGCATGCGCTCCAACACCACCTCACACAGGCGCGGATCCAGCCCCAGGGGTTCCGTGACCGCCAGAGCAACGCCGGGGTGTTTCGCGGCCGCCTGCGCCGCCAATCGCGGAATGTCCTCCCGGCTGTGCCGTCCCGGCGACAGGCAGTACGGATGCACCACCACCGTGCGCGCCCCCTGTTCGACACAGCGCGTAAACGCCTGCTCGACGGTCGGTTCGGCAAGTTCCATGTGCGCGGGTTCGACAATCGGCAGGCCCGAAACGGCCTTAAACAGGGCGGCGACATCGTGCATCATCGCGTTGGCCTCATCACGGCGCGAACCGTGATCGACCAGCACAACGCCCACGTCCGCGGGAAGCTGTGCCCGTGTGCTCATAATTCCTCCAGCCTGCCCTGCCGGTTGCGGGGCGAACACCTCCAGAACCCTATCAAAACACTCCGCGATCGCGCTGTATTTCGTGGAAGGCAGGGCACCCCCCCCCGGGCAGCTGCAGACGACTCGAATTGGAGCCGGCAGGGCACGAACGCGCGGGGCGGACGGCCGTGACGAAGCGCATTGAAAACCGCCCGCTGACCGCATTGAAAACGCCCGGAGACGGCATCTCCGGGCGTGCTTCAGAATCGACCCTTCCGCGGCACAGCTACGCCATCGCCGCGAGCTCCTGTTCGGCCAGCACGACGGATTCGAGAGCGGCTTCGGGCGTCACGATGGACGGTTTAACGCCCTTGTCGATACATTCGAGGAAATACTTCTCCTCAAGCAGGTACCCGTCCGCGGACTCGAGTTCGGGCACCAGTTCGCCGCCCTCCTTGGGGTAGACGTGCAGGTTCATGTCCACCATCGAGTTGAACTCGAACGAGGCGTTCTCGAGCGACATGTTGAACGCCATCCGGAACGGAAACTTCGGCATATAGTTCCAGGCGCCGTGCAGGGTCACCACCGGGCCGCCCTGGTAAGTGTACAGCGCCAGGATGTCGCCCACACCCTCACCGGGGAGGTTGACGCCGGCCGCTTCGATCTTGTCCGGTTTGCCGAAGCAGTAATTGACGAAATCCACGTCGTGAATGTGCAGGTCCACGAGGGCGCCGCCGCCGCGGGGGTTGTCCAGCAGCCAGTTGTCCCAGCTCCACGTGGGTTTGGGGCTGTTGCGCACGAAATGGGCGGCCAGCACCTTGCCGTACTCGCCCGATTTGACGTATTCATAAGCCTTCGCGTAGGCGGGCCAGAACCGGATGCACTGCAGCACCATGAGGTTCTTGTCGCAGCCCTTCATCGCCGCGAGGATTTCCTTTCCCTCTTCGGAACGACGCACGAACGGCTTTTCGCACATGACGTGTTTGCCGGCCCGAATGGCCTTCAGCACGTACTCCTTGTGAAGGCTGGTCGGCAGGGCGACCAGCGCGATCTCGACGTCCGGATCAGCCAGCAGTTCGTCACCATCGCTATACGTCTTGACGCCGTCGAGGCTGAGGTCGCCTTCCAGGGCGATATTGCCTCCCTGCACGGCCCCCTTGCCCAGGTTTGCGGGATTCTTGTCGGCGACGGCCACGATCTCGGCCATCCCCGTGCGGCGCAATGAGCCGAGGTGCATCTTGCCGATGAACCCGAGTCCGATAATTCCCACCTTGTGCATGATCATCTCCTTCGTTGCTTCGTTCCGAGGCGAAGCGTTGCTTGCTCAGCCATACTGTTCGAGCAGTTTGCGCATGTCTTTGGCGACCTGGCGCGCCAGCTCGGGATCAGGCAGGCCCTTGTCGCTCACGAGCATCTCCGGGGTGACATAGCCGTCGTACCCCGCATTCTTGAGCGCACCGAACACGGCCTCCCAGTTCAGGGTGCCTTTCATGAGGCTGTCGGTGAAGTCCGCCAGCGTGCCGCCGCCGTCATGGGCCGTGAAATTTTTGACGTGCACCCGGCCAATGCGTTTCCCGCCCAGAATCTCGATCCAGTGCTCCGGATACCCCGTCAGCAGCACGTTGCCCGCGTCAAAATAAGATTTCACAAACGGCGACTGGAAGGAATCGATGTACTGGGCCAGCTCGAACGGGCCCGTCAAGAACTTGTTCCAGACGTTTTCAACGCAGATGGCCACGCCGGCCTTCTCGGCGAACGGCAGAAGTTCTTTGATCGACCGCTGCGAGATGTCCCACACCGTTTTCGACGGCACCACCGGACGCGACGGGTCGAACGGTACGTTGACGGCGCCCGGCACCACCAGGATGGCGTCGACCTCAAGCACGTTCGCGGCGTTGATGTAGGCCTTGGTGAACTCGACGGCTTCCTTGCGTTCCGCCTCGTCCGGGCTCGACAGCGATTTCGCCCAGTAAAACCCCGTCGCCATGGACGAAATGGCGAACCCCATGCCCTCAATGCCCTCTTTCAGGGCGGCCAGGGACGCTTCGGAGGCATCCGGACTCAGTTCGCCCGCGCCAAAACACAGTTCAATGGCGTCAAAGCCGGCGTCTTGAGCGAGCTTGGCCGCTTCGAGAACGGGCGTCTCGTTGTTGAACCCGCCGACGGTCCATCCGCTTACGCTGATTTTCATGGCACGACTCCCCTGTAGATGGTTCCAGCCTTCCGGCTGCGTGTTTGCGTTGCTGCGCCCCCCCGGCGCGCCCGCGCGAAGACCATCGGCCTTCCAACATGGCGCCGGGATGACTTGCACCACATCTAAAGTACCGCATTCGGGCGGGGGGATCAATGTGGGGAACCGCCTCCGCCGCGGCCGTCTGCCTGAAACCTGGCTGCGAACCCGAAAGCCGTTGCGCGGTCGGAGGTTAGCGCCCGTGCTTCTCTTCCCATTTGCGGAGACGGCGGGCTTCTTTGTGGATCTGCCGCCAGCGTTTTCGTTCGACGCTGCGGGCGCCTTCGTCCTGGCGCATGGCCAAATAGCGCAGTTCCCGCTGGAGCTTCTGGTAGCTCTGAAAGCGGCCCGCGTCGAGTTCACCCGTGTCGAGCGCGGCCCGGACCGCGCACCCGGGCTCGGCGCCGTGCTGGCAATCGTGAAACCGGCACTGGACCGCAAGCGATTCGATATCGCGGAAGGTCTGTTGCACCCCGGATTCATCGCCCCACAACTGAATCTCGCGCATGCCCGGGGTGTCGATGAGCAGCCCGCCCCCCGCCAGGGGCAGCAGTTCGCGGCGCGTCGTGGTGTGGCGGCCGTGGCTGTCGTCTTCCCGCACGGCGCGGACCGTTTGTCGCGTTTCTCCCAGCAACGCATTGATGAGGGTGGATTTGCCCACTCCGGAGGACCCCACGAACCCCGCGGTCCTGCCGGGGCCGACATGCGCGCGCAGGTCCCCCAGGCCCACCCCGTCCGCCGCGCTGGTTACGCAGACCGGCACGCCGAAGGCCACGCCATCGAGCTCCTGGCGGCAGGGCTCGAGATCCTCGCAGAGATCCGCCTTGTTCAGAACAATCACCGGGGACGCGCCGCTGTCCCAGGCCAGGGTCAGGTACCGTTCCAGCCGCCGCACGTTGTAATCGTGGTCGAGCCCCATCACGAGGAAGACCACGTCGATATTGGCCGCGACGATCTGTTCCTCCGTTCGCCCGCCCGGCGCCTTGCGGATAAACGCGCTGGTGCGGGACAGGACGGCCTCCACCAGCCCAATTTCCCCCGCGTCCGAAACACGCACCGCCACCCAGTCGCCCACGGCCGGCAGGTCCGAACGCGACCGGGCCGTGTTGCGCATTTTGCCCGACAGCTCCCCCGTGACGTCGCCCGCGGCGCACACGAGCTGGTACTGGCCGCGATCTTCACGGGTCACGCGGGCGGGACGGCATTCCACCGCCGCCAGCGCGTCCCACTGTTCCTGCCAGTAGTCGTTCCATCCGAGATTGTGCAAGAGCCCGTTCATCCCGAGTCAACCTTCCCCCGAGTATCACGCGCTATGCGCACTTCCCCGCATGTCAGACCGGCCGGCACACGATGATCTGGCGGCCCAGACCCGCCACAAAGGGTTCTCCGGAGAATTTGCCCAGTTTCTCCAGAATCTCGAACCGGTTATAGCGAAGCATGGCGTCCAGTTCCTGCGGGTAGAAGCACCGGAGATGGATCGTCTCCTCGCGAATCTCGCCGCTCCCCCCGCCCGTGCAGTACCAGGTGATATGCGAGACCTGCGCCGCGTCGTCGTAGTCGGTCATTTCTTCCACGAAGACCTCTTCGCCCGATTCCTCGTCCGTGTAGGTGAACATGCGGACACGCCCGCCGGCGCCGCTCACGAGGATGTCCACGTTGGGGTTGAAGACGTCGAAGATGAAGCTTCCCCCGGCCGCCAGATGCCCCCGGATACGATCCAGGAAGGACTCGATTGAGGCGCGCTCCTGAAGGTGCTGCATGGCGCTGAACGGACAGATGATCAGCGGGAATGGCCGGTCGAGCGCGAAATCCCGGCAATCGGCCTCCACAAGCGCGATTGGGAGGCCCTCGTTGGCGGCTTTGTCGCGAAGCCGCGCCAGCATGGCCGGCGCGACATCCAGCCCGACGATCTCGATGCCCTCGCGCGCGATGGGCAGCGTCACGCGGCCCGTGCCGCACCCGATCTCGAGGACGGGTCCGCCGGACCGTTTCGCGCGTTCGACATAGAACGGGATGTCCAGGGCGTAATCGTCGTTTTCGGCGTCGTATTGCCGGGCGTCACGGTAGTATTCTTCGATGCGTCCCAGGTCCATGGCGGCCCCCTTTCTCGGGGCGATCCTACCCGAGTGCCCGCCGGAAAGCGAGCCGGGGGGACAGCAAGACAGCGGGCCGCGAAACCCGGGCCGCCGGCGGGCGCCGCCCGGGCTTTCTATCCGCGCGATCAGGCCCGGGCCAGGTTCTGCTCCGCGAAATCCCAGTTGAGGAGGTTGTCAAACACCGCCTCGATGTACTTCGGCCGGGCGTTGCGGTAGTCGATGTAATACGCGTGCTCCCACACGTCAATCGTCAACAGCGCGGTCTGCATGTGTTTCATGGGGAGGTCGGCGTTTGAGGTCTGCACAATCTTGAGTTTGTCGCCGGCGAGGACCAGCCACGCCCAGCCCGAACCGAACAATTTCGCCGCCGCGGCGCTGAATTCCTCTTTAAACGCGTCGAACGAGCCGAAATCGCGGTCGATGGCCTGCGCCAGGGCGCCGGACGGTCTTCCGCCCCCGCCGGGCTTCAGGCAGTTCCAGTAAAAGCTGTGGTTCCAGACCTGCGCCGCGTTGTTGAACACGCCGCCTTCGGCGCTCATGATGAGCTCTTCGAGAGCCATGTTTGCTTCGGGTTTGCCGTCCACGAGCCCGTTGAGGTTGTTGACGTAGGCCTGATGGTGCTTGCCGTAATGAAATTCGAGGGTCTCCGCGCTGATGATCGGTTCCAGCGCGCTCTTGCTGAACGGAAGCGACGGAAGGGTAAACGCCATGGCTGCCTCCTTATACACCGGGCTCCCCCCGGAAGTTACTGCCAACCGCGGATCCAGAAAGAACGCGCACCACGCCCTCAAAACACCGGACCGCGTGCGCCCCAGCCCCGGCACCTGTTGCCGAGTTCACAGTAGACCTCTTCACGGAATGAATCAAGTACTCCTCACGGCAGGGCAATCGCACGCCATTCACCCGGCGGAATCCTGTGTTGTGTCACCGGCAATGTGCAGCGCGGGCCGCTCGCGAGCATTCTTCACATTCGGGTATGGGATCGCAGCCCCGGCGGTCATTGCCTTTTCCGGCGGCATCTCCTTGCAGCGCGACCGCATGGTCACTATCATCTGACGGGCAGGTTTTTGGAACGAAAAGGAGGTTCGGGTGAAATACAAGGCAGTGTGGACGATGGTAGCGGCGGTACTGGCAACGTGTGCGGGCGCGGCAGGCGCGGGAGAGGCCTGGCCCCCGGCGGGCGAGGTCGCCTGGGACGGCATCTACACCGGCAACGGCACGCCCATGGAGGCGGTTCCCAGCTGGAGGGAACACCTGGGCAACCAGACGGAGTACCGGCTCGAGGACGAAGGCCTGCGCATCATTGACGGCAGCACGGAAACCGGCACGCTTCATTTCTACACCTCGTCGTGGCGCGCACGGCCCGCGGACGGCGCGGTTGTGGAGGGCCGCATCAAACTGGTGAACAACACGAGCCGTTCGGGCGCGTTCCTTCACGCGTCCGATGGCCTGCACGAGACCTCCATCACGCTCTACCCGGGACACCTCTCCATTCATCTCGAGGGGGACGAAGAAGTCCGGCATGAAATGGACACCACGTCCGATTTCCACACGTACCGGCTGGCGATCCGCGAAAACGATGTTCATGTATGGGTCGACGGGACGCTGGTCTTCGACGGAACGGGCAAGTTCACGGTCCCCGCGCATTCGGGCCGGAACTGCGTCATGTTCGGTTCGTGCAGCAGCCTCGCCGTATCGGAAGCTGTCTACGCCGGCGTGCGGTACGCGGCCTTTGGCGAAGCGCCCCCCCTGCCGCCGCGGCATGCCGGGGCCCTGGATGTGCTCATCTACAAGAAACCGGGCACGTACGCGTGTTTTCCCAGCCTCGTACAAATCGATGACGACACCTTTTTCACAGCCTTCGGCACACGCACGCGGCGGTCGCATATCGACAACACCGGCGGCTCGGCGAGATACATTTCCCGCGACCGGGGCGCCACGTGGCAACCGTACGATGGAGAGTCCCCCGTCGCCGCGTTCATGAAGAACGAGGACGGCTCGCTCGTGGATGCCCGGGCGTACGGATGGCGCGAAGTGCCCTCCGAACAGCGCGCGCAATTCGAGGAACAGGGTCTCACCGTACGCGACGTCCGCCCCGGCGTCATCGCATACCTGCAGGGCGCATACGCGCGGCGCAGCGACGACGGCGGCAAGACCTGGCAGAAACAGGAACTCCAGCTCCCCGCGCACCGGTCATTGATGACCTACAACACGTCCTCGTACGCGCGCCTTTCCGACGGCACACTCCTTCACGCCGTGTACGGCGAACTCATGGAAGACACCGCCACGCGCACCTTTGTGTTGCGGTCGGCGGACCACGGCGCCACGTGGTGGTTTCTCCCCCTCGCGGCGGATCCGGCAGGCCAGGTGTCGTTCAACGAGACGGCGCTGTGCGAGAACGATCGCGGAGAGGTGGTCGCCATGATCCGGTCGGAACCGCCCGAGGGCGGATACCTGCGCCTGTCCATCAGCAGCGACCGCGGGATTACGTGGTCCCAACCCGTTGAGACCGGCCTGTGGGGCTATCCCGCCAACCTCATCCTGCTGCACGACGGGCGGATGCTGTGCACCTACGGTTACCGGCAAGAGCCCATGGGCATCCGCGCCGCGCTGAGCAGCGACGGCGGCCACACGTGGGACGCGGACCACCTCATCGTGTTGCGAAACGATGCCGCGCCCTTCGGTTCCGACCTCGGCTATCCCCTCAGTGTCGAGAAATCGCCCGGCGAGATCTTCACCATCTATTACTTCACGCAGGACGATGACATTACCCACATCGCCGGGACGCACTGGACCCTCCCTCCCGCGAAACCATCGGAGTAGCGCGCGGCCATGCCGATCTTCGATCTGAACGTCACGCTCGGCCGGACGGCGTCGCCGGCAGGCGCTTCATTCGAGACGCCGGAACAGCTCCTCGCGGAGATGCAGCGCCTGCGCATCGACGAGGCCCTGGTGTGCCATGCCATCGCCCTCGAGGCGGATGTCGAGTACGGCAACGCGTTGCTGATTGAACAGCTCCGCGGCCACCCGAACCTCTATCCCTGCTGGGTGATGGCGCCGCCGGCGTTCGGCGATCTGCCGGATGCCGGGGCCTGGGTGGAACGCGCCCGTGCGGCCGGGGTGCGCGCCGTCCGCCTCGCGCCGAAACACAGCCACTACAGTCTCGCGGCGTGGTGCACGGGCCCGCTGCTTGGCCCGTTGGAACGCGCGCGCCTCCCCGTGCTCCTCGACTTCGGCGAACACCACTGGAGCCAGTCGCCGATTCCCTGGAACGACGTTCTGGATATCTGCCGCCGTTTTCCTGAGCTGGACGTCGTCGTGCTCGGCGTATCGGTCGGCGACACGCGAAACAGCCACGCGGCATTGCGCGAGGCCGCCAACCTGCATCTCGAGAGTCACGCGTTCGCGCTTCCCGGCCTGTATGGGCTCATGGCGCGCGAGGGATGGCTCGAGCGCATCCTCTTCGGCACGGGCATGCCCCGGTGCGCGGGCGAAAACCGCGTGTTTCAGCTCCTGCACATCGGACTCAAACAGGCCGGCCTGACCGCCGCCAGCTGGCGCAACGCCCACCGGGTGCTTCACATCGACGCCATGCCGGCAACGGACCACCTTCGCCGGGAACCCGTGAACTGGCCCAAGGGCGCCGTACTCGACATCCACGCCCATTACGGTTCGTGGGAGGCCACCTCGTCGCCGGTCAACCGCCCCGAGGACATCGTGGAATCGATGCACCGCTGCGGTGTGCACAAGCTCATCGGGAGCAGTTTCACGGCCATTCACGGCGAGACCCGACTGGGCAACGAGCAAACCGCTCATATTGTCCGGAAGTACCCGGATTTTCTATTCGGTTACTGTGTGATCAACCCCAACTTCCCCGGCGAGACCGCGGAAGAACTCGAACGGTGTTTTGATGGAGCGGAAAACTTCGTGGGCCTGAAACTCCACTGCGGCCTGCACGGGAAACCCGTCCACGACGCCGGCTATGCCGAGGCGCTGGCCTATGCCGACGAGCACGCATTGCCCGTGCTGGTCCATGCCCACGGCGACGACAACTGGACGGACACAACGCAACGGTATCCGAACGCGCCCTTCATCGTGGCCCACGCCTGCGCCTGGAATGGCTGGGAGCCGGCGCCCCCGGTGATCAGCCTGGCCGGAGAAATCGACAACCTGTACCTCGACGTGGCCGGGTCGGCCGCATGGCGCATGGCCCTGGCCCGGCTCGTGGCGCGCACCGGCGTCCGGAAAGTGCTGTACGGCTCGGACTACCCGATGTTCGACCTCGCCTTCGAAATCGGCCGTGTCGCGATGGCGGACCTCTCGGACCTGGAGAAACTCGCCATAGGCGGGGGCAACGCCGCGCGTCTATTCACGCGGCTCACATAGCTTCGAGCGGCGCACGATCAATTGCGCCGGGCGGCCACCGCGTCGAGCGTCTTGCGGATCAGCCCGCCCAGTTCCCGGGTGGAAAACGGTTTCATGATGAATTCGCGAATGCCCAGTTCCCGGGCCTGTTCCGGCGTAATGCCCTCGCTGTAGCCCGTAAGAAGAAACACCGGGAACCCCGGACGCGTCTGCAGGATCCGTTTCGCCAGCTCCACGCCCATCAGATGCGGCATAATCTGGTCGACAATGACCAGGTCATAGCTGTCCGGATTCGCGCAAAACGCCTCAAACGCGGCCAGGCTGTTGGTGAACGCGTCGACCCGGTAGCCGAGCTGGTGCAGCATCATCCCCACCATCTGGGAGAGGTCGGGATCGTCATCCACGAACAGGATGCGCTCGGAACCGGCGCCGGGGAGTTCCTCCATCGCGCTTTCCACGGGGATTTCCGCCGCCATTTGAGGCAGGTAGATTTCGAACACCGACCCTTCCCCGACCGCGCTGCGAACTGTCACCGCACCTCCGTATCCGGTCACGATGCCATGTACGGTGGATAAACCGAGGCCGGTCCCCTCGCTGGGTTTCTTGGTTGAGAAAAACGGCTCAAATATCCGGCCGATGACGCCGGGCTCGATCCCGCTGCCCGTATCCGAAACACTCAGGCGCATGTATTTTCCCGGGACGGGGCAACCGGCATCCGCGTGAAACGAGGCGTCGATTTCCACTTCGTCGAGCGTCAACTCGAGCACACCGCCCTCGGTCCCCATCGCCTGATACGCGTTTGTGCACAGGTTCATCACCGCCTGATAGATCTGTATCGGGTCGGCCATGATTACGCCGGTCTCTTCCTCGATGCGCTGTTGGATCTCGACGGTGGCCGGCAGGGAGGCCGCCAGGAAGCGCAGGGCCTCCTTCAGGATCGGCCCGATTCTGCAGGGCTCGCAGCGCCGTTCGGCCTGACGGCTGAACGTGAGAATCTGCCGCACCAGTTCAGCGCCCCGGTTGCCGGCCTTGGCAATCTGCCGCACGCTGAGCAGCGCCGGCTCGTTGTCCGAGAGGAGCTCCAGCAACAATTCGCTGTGGCCGAGAATCAGCGAGAGGATGTTGTTGAAATCGTGCGCAATGCCTCCCGCCAGCGTGCCAACCGCCTCCATCTTCTGTGCCTGGCGCAACTGGCGTTCGAGACTCACCTCGGTCGATACATCGTGCATCAGCCAGATGTAATTGCTGATCACGCCCGCCTCATTCTGCACGGGCGAAACCGTGGCGTCCGACTCGAACAGGCTGCCGTCTTTGCGGCGGCTTACCATCCTGCCCGACCAGTTCACGCCGCGGGAAATCGTCTCCCGGATGGCCTCGTAGAAGACATCGTCATGTTCGTTGGACCGGAGAAACCGCGTGGTCTGGCCTGCGATTTCGTTGCGGGCGTATCCCGTGTTGCGCTCGAAACCCGGATTCACATACTGTACGATACCGTCCGCGCTCGTAATGATGACCAAGTCCGGCGCCTGTTCAATGGCCGCGGCAAGGCGGATGCGTTCCTCTTCTTTGCGAAGCAGCATGGTCACGTCGCGGGAATAGAAGGCAAGCCGCGTGAACCGGCCCTGCTCGTCCCTCACGGGGTAGAAGCAGTGCTCGAAATGGCGTCCTCTGTAATCGTCGCTGAACAGGACCTGCCGGCCCGTCCGCAGCACGGCCAACGCGTTTTCCCACCGTCTCCGGCCGGTTTCGCCCACCACGAGTTCGCGGTAATTCGCGCCAAGGAGTTCCGAGGCGGGCCTTCCCAGACTGGCCGCCAAGTGCTCATTGAGGGCCAGCAGCCGGCCCTCCTGATCGATGAGGCCGACAAGGTCGCTCGTCGCGTTCAGGAGCGCCCGGGCGGTCTCCTCACTCTGGCGGAGGGCCTCTTGAGCCAGTTTCTGGTCAGTCACGTCGCGCGCCGACGCCTCGACTCCACCCAGTTGGCCATTGGGTTCGTACCACGGATAGGCGAGATGAGCATACCAGCGCCATTGCCCTGAAGCGTCCCGGATACGGACCTCGGCCACGCGTCGCGCTTCGGTCGCGAGTACTTGGCGGCACTGGCTGACAATCCGGGCGAAGTCGTCGGGGTGAACGACATGCTGAATGACCTCGGGACCCTTTCCGATCGCGTCTTCGCGCGGAAGTCCGGCAGCATCGAGAAAGGCCTGGTTGACGAAGACGTATCTCAGATCGCGATCGACCCGGGCGATTACCATGGGGCTGTTCTCGACAAAGGCCCGGTATTTCTCTTCGCTGGCCGCCAACGCTTCGTTGGCTTCGATATGCGCCGTGATGTCGCGCGACAGGCCCTGAATTTCCACAACCTGTCCCTCGGGACCGTAAACGGGAGCGCTCACCGCCTCAAAAAAGCGCACTTTCCCGTCAGGCCGGACATGATGGAACTGGAACGGCGTGAGACTTTCCCCGGCCTGCTGCTGCATCTTCCTGGCAAGAGAGGCCAGCGCGCGCTCCGCCAGCTCCGGGTGGAACACCTCGGCCAGCCGTTTGCCCACGACCGCCTCGGGCGGCAAACCGAAGACCGTCTCGACCGCAGGGCTGATGAAGGTGAAGATGCCTGACGTATCCAGCCGCCAGACCACGTCGGGGATCTCGGCCACGAGTTCGCGGTAGCGGACGTCACTGGCGCGCAGCTCGCGCTCCACCGTGGCCCGTTGTCCCACTTCGTGCCGCAGAGCCTGGTTCTGGAGTTCCAGATCGAAGCGCGCCTTGTTGGCCACATACGCCGAACGAATGAATCCGATCAGAATCATCAGCAAAGCGATGGTCTGCGTATTCCGTTCAAGCGCGTCATAGCCGAATCCGCCGACGCCGAGCAGGGGCGCGCCCTCAAGGAACGGAAAGTGCCCGGCCCAGGCGATCACCTTGGAGAAGATGAACAGGCCTGAAGCCACGCCCATGATGATAAGCGACACGCGCTCGTGCATCAGGTGCCGCATGAGCACGATGCCCGCGGAAGCGAGAAACACCGCCGAAACCAGGCTGAGGAAATTGCCCAGGTGCTTGGGGGGCGACATTACCGCATCCGCGTAGATGGAACCGAACTCAAAAAGCGAGCCCACAAGGACGAACAGCACCACCGCCCAGCCCAGACGGGGGCGTTTCCACTTCGCTTCGGAACCGTTCACTGTGACCATGCCTGCCAATTCTCTACGCACGCCCTCCACCTGCAGACGGTGGAAGCGCTGCCACTGCCCTCACACGCAACACGCGGAGATGTTTCCAGGTATCGTACCGCAATCCGCCTCTCTGCACCAATTGAGTATCGATGATAGTACAATTGGGAATATATATACTACGAAATGGGCTGTCCCTATGTCACCAACAAAAAACGGGCGCACGTTTTCTTCTCTAAACTGCGCGAAACAAGAGCGTTGGACCTGCTGATGGGGGCCGTTCCAGGCGGGAACGGACGCCCCGGCGTCGCGTCCCGGGCGTGTAACTCGTCGAAACGAGGCATGAGATTACCCGTTGCACGCACAGACTGGCTTCCTGCACCTCCCTGAGGTACGACATGCACCGGCATGCCTGACACGGTTGCCGAGGCGCATCATTCGCCCTGCCTTACCCGCGCGAGGATATCCTCCGCGGACAACGCGCTCGCATGGAAGGCCGCGCCATCGATGCGCCCCGTGAAATGCTCGCCGCCGCTGAATTTTGGATTGAAGCCGAGTCCAACGAGCGTGCTCCGTGTCGCGATGCGCTCGGGCACGGCGACGGTCGCGGCTTCCTGGCCATTCACGTACAAGCGCAGCACGGGGCCGGCTTTCACGGCCGCCACGTGCGCCCAGGTCTGGCCGGCCAGCGGCACGACCGGGGTGGCATAGGCGTGGCCCATTTCGATGCCCGCAAACACCCCGTTGTCCCGCAGGGTCACCCGGAGCGGATCGTCCATGCCCTGGCACCACGCCGAAAAGACCTGCTGGAGCGTCCCGGCGGGCAGCGCTTCCGGATAGATCCAGGCACAAAACGTGTACGCGTCCTCCGGGAAAAACGGCAGCGCATACCGGAGCCCCGAATCCTTCCCGTTAAAGGCCACGGCGCCCCCTGCTCTGCCGGTGCGGTCCGGCGCGGGTTCCAGGCTCGCTTGATGCTCGAGCCGTCCAAAATCCGGTGCGCCGTTGCCGTCCAGGGGCGCGGAAAACAATACTCCGTCGCGGCCAATGGCGAAGAAGGCGTCCTGTGCTCCGGGATCGACGGTAAATGTACGAGGTCCCCCCTCATTCTCGGCCAGATTTTCGCCGCTTATCGAACACACTTTCCAGTAGTAGGTTCCGGGCTCGAGCAGGGCCTCGTCCAGCACGGTGTGGTTCGCCGTCAGGTCCGGAATACGGGCGACGACATCGTCAAACCGGGCATCCCGCGCCACCACGGCCTCGCAAGGCACTCCGCGCGCGCCCTCCGTGGACCAGCAGAGGAGCACCGGGCCCGGCCGGCCTTTCTCGCCTTCCCGCGGAAGCTCCAGTTGCGCGCGTACGGGCGGCAGGTTCACCGCGGGCAGCCACGCCGCATACTCGGTGCCGTGGGCGCCGGCGCTCGCGAAGTCGCACAGCACCACGGGACCGCCCCCCACCGTTTCCACCTGCCACAGACCGATGGGGGCGTGCCGCACGAGCGAGTCCTGCGGCAGCTGGGGGATCGCGGCAAGAGCCGGGCCGGTTGCGTCAATCGGCTTCATGTCCGCGGTCTCGATGGCGTTGTAGAACGCGTCGAAGGCAAGCAGCACCGGCCCGTGATAGACGGCCGCGCGGCCGTAGCGCGGCCCTTTGCCCGCCCACACGCGCGGCGTCAGGTCAAACTCGATGGTGAGGCGGTCGCCGTTCGTCCAGGTTCTTTCAAGATGCAGGTAGCCGCCCGGGACCGGGGGCCAGGGACCGGTCCAGAATCCGTTGATGTCCGCTCTGATCGCGGGCATGTGTTCGGGGATACGCAGTTTGAGGACGAATTCAAGCGGTTCCTCGCATTCGAACGCAAGGGCGACCTTGCCATCAAGGGGATAATCCGTCTCTTCGGTGATTCTCAGGCGTTTCCCGTCCGGCAGAGGGATGTCGAACGCGCAGGGGCCGTAGAAATTGATGACGATGGCATCCCCGTCCCGCATCGCCGCCCATTCGCTGAGCATACCGAGTCCGCGCGGCGCATTGACCGAGCAACAGTTCAACTCGGGCGTCCCCGGCCGGTACTGGAAGTTGATCTGCTGATAGGAAGGCGCGCGAATGCCGTCGAGGGGCGTGTCGTAGGTCCACCAGTTGCCGGAGGGATGCTGCGCGCCGAGCACCTGGTTCCAGGTGGTCAACTCCAGTTCGTCGGCCACTTTGGCGTCGCCGGTGAGTTTCAGGATGTCTATCGTCAGCGCTTCCCACGCCACCGAGCAGCAGGTCTCGATCGAGCCCCGTTCGTACACGGACCCGAACGCCTGTTCGTTCGTTGAGAACGCGCCCGAAGGGTGGCGGTCGAAGTCGCGGATGCTCGTCCAGAGGTTCACCGCGGCGGTTTTGTACCGGTCCTCCCCCGTGATTCGGTAGAGTTCGACCAGGCCCTGGACGATGTGAAGGCTTTCCCAGCGGGTGCCGCCGCCCGGCAGCTTGAAGTAGGGTGTTCCGTTGGCGCCCTCGCGCAGCCAGTCGCCGTCCTTTTCCATGTCCTCCACGACAAGCTGTATCAGGTCCCAGTAGCGCTGGTCGCCCGTACGCTGATACAGGAGGGCCATGACGTGCACGACCGAAAGGTTGATCATCGGCGTGCCCGCCTCGATGGGCCGCTGTCCGCCGGGGTGATACGTTTCGCAGATCCGGTCCGCCGCGCGCAGGGCGCACGTATAGGCCTCTTCATCGCCGGTCTCGTCATACCACATGAGCAGCCCGAGCATGCAGTGGTAATGGCCCCACAAGTCCCAATGACCCAGCAGGCGCTCGTTTTCGCGCCAGGGTCCCAGGTAGCCGTCCTCGGCCTGGGCCGCGACCAGCGCATCCACAAACGCCTGCACGAACGGCTTCACGCGGGGATCATCGGTCATCCGTACCGCCTGGACCGCCGCGAGCAGGTATTTGCCCGCGAACTCGCCCGCCCAGGGCACCGGTTCCGCATAGGGCCAGTGGCGGTCGCGCCGGTGAAACATCTCGATGAGCCCCGGATTCGCCCCCGGCGCGCGCAGGAGCCAGTTCGCGATGTTCGCGTCGACCCGCGCCCCGATTTCGCCCCCAAACCGCCAGTGCGCATGCGGCACGCTGTCCATGGCCTGCGTTCCTTTCGGGGACACGGCGCCCTGCGCCGCAAGTGACACGACAAGACACGCCGTAATCGCTGCAGATAAGCGGACACCGGTTTTCATGACAGGGCTCCCGCGATGAGACTTGGGCCTCTCGTGCGGGCGGCATTATAGACCGCGCGCCGAACCGCAACAATGCAGGCCCCAGCCAGAGAGACGCTCAAGCCGAATGGGGCACGTAGGTCTTATAGGTCCTGTAGGTCCTTTCCGGCGGCCTCCGGCGCTGTCTTGCCGGGAGACGGCTCTAGAACCCGTCAAACGGTTTCCCGTAACGGCCCAGGGTGCGGGCGCTGTCTTCGGTGAACGGGAATCGTTCGTTCGGGTAGAGCAGAAACTCAACGTGGCCGTCAAAGTAGAGCACGTTTCCACCGCCCGGGATATGGGAAAAGTCGATGACCTTGGTGGTGCAATGGTCCCACATCAGCGGGACGGTGCTGCTGGCGGCCGCACTGGAGGCGGGGTTATTGATATCGGTGATCATGAACCGCTCAATGCCTTCGCGCAGGCGGTAGAGGGTGTTTCCGCCGCCGATCTGCGTGCCCGCGTACGTCGCGGAGACCGTGAAATCGTCGTCGCTGGCGGCGCCGCCGGTATCCACGTTGGCCTGGGCCAGTTCACCCCAGGGCGTGGACAGAAACTCCGGTTCCTCGTGACGGCCGTTGATGCCGGCGCCCTCGACTCCCACCAGCGGCCCGAGGATGTTGGCGTCTTCCATAATCAGCCAGCCGGTGTAATGATAAGGTTCCTGGCCCACCTCCTCGGGCTGGATGATGCCGTCGCCGTTGCCTTTGCCCACGTCGTACCGCTCCACGATGTCCGGCGGCGCGTTCCAGGACGGACACCACACCACGTTGACGTCGCTGAGGTACTCGGGGATCATGGCGGGACCGTTAAACATCATTTCGGGACTCAATGCGCCCGTCACCTTCCACACCTGCCGGTGCGGGAACCGCCCGTGATGCTCGTTGGCATACATGAAGAGCGAGAGGCCCAGTTGTTTCAGATTGTTGGCGCACGATGCGCGGCGCGCGGCCTCGCGGGCCCGGCTCAGCGCCGGCAGCAGGATAGCCGCGAGAATGCCGATAATGGCAATAACCACCAGCAGTTCAATCAGCGTAAACCCCGTTCTTCTCAGCACCCGTACTCCCTTCGCATCTTATCACTTGGTCAGTCGTCATCCATACCGTTCGCGCCCCACGCGGCCGCGCCGGCGGTCGCCCGTCGCGCGAGTCTGGGATAGGGCACGTCGTATCCCTTCACCGAATGCCAGAGGATCCGGTTGAACAGACCCTCGTCCGCCCGGTCAATGTCATCCAGAGGCATCTCCATGGATTTCTGCGCGTAGTACAACTGTTTCCCGCGCAACGACGCCAGCTTCGGGTTCATTTCGTCCAGCGGAATCTGGTTGGGGCGGCAGGTGTATGGGGTTGTGTCGGGCGTGTTGGTGAAACACGCATACATGGGGTTGGCGGCCATGTCGAACTGGTTCATGGGCGGCAGCCCCAGGATCAACTCCATGGTCCGAAGCATGCTGTTCTGATTGTAATGCGCGCTCACGACGTTCCCCTGGCGGGTGTAGGGGCTGATGCACAGCGCAACGGTGCGGTGTCCGTCGACGTGATCCAGGCCGGCCTGGGGATCGTCCTCCACCACGAAGATGGCCGTTTCGGGCCAGAACCGGCTGTGGCTCACGGCTTCCACGATCTGCCCCAGCGCGAGATCGTTGTCGGCGACCGCCGCGCGCGGCGTGGGATAGCCTTCGCGCGTGCCGACGGTGTGGTCGTTGGGCAGGAGCATGATCACAAAGTTGTACCATTCGCCTTTTTCTTCGCAGGCGCGGAACTCCTTGAGGAATTCGCGCGCGCGGTACACGTCTTGTACCTTCCCCGGAAACCCGATGAATGTGGGGCAGATATAGCCTTCGAGACCGTTCACTTCGGTGTACGCGGCAACCTTGACCGTGCTGGTATCGTTCAGATAATCCTGGTAGATATCGGCCCACGTGGCTTTGTCGGGCGTGATCCGGGCCTTGACCATCTCCCCGTAATTGCGGAACGTCAGGCCCGCGGCAAGCACGAGGTCCCAGATGAACCCCGATGAGGCGTACGCGAGCGCGTCGTCGCCGTCATACGGGTAGCTTCGCGGCCATCCGCCAAAGGCCTTCTCGAGGTAATCGGTCACATACCCTTCGTTGGTCCACTGGTGTCCGTCGGCGCTCAAGACGCCGTTGCAGTAGAAGTTGTCGAGCAGCACGAATTCCTCGGCGAGAGCGTGATGGTTGGGCGTGACGTCGCGCCCGAACTGGCAGAGCGACGGCTCGCCTTCACCCTGCGGCATGTCGCCGAACACCTGATCGTACGTGCGGTTCTCCTTGATGATGTACATCACGTGCTTGATGGGCGAGACATCGCCGGGGCGTTCGGGCACCGCGACGGTCCGCTGAGCGCCCGTTTCCGCGCCGGCATCGCGCAGCATGTGCGGCAGACGCATGGCCACAGCCGCCTGGTGGGTGTACGTATCAAGCGTATTCGCGTCCGGCGTGTCCACCACGGTGATCGAGCCCATGTGGTCATGCGAATTGTAGCCGTGCCAGTCCGCGCCGTACATGCCTTCTTTGCGCGAGGCATTGGCTTCCAGGTGGCGGCTCCCGACGCCTTTGGTGTTGGCCACGCAGAGCAGCGCGCCGTCCTGCGCGAACGCCAGGGCCCCCGGATACCAGCCCGTCGGAATCAGCCCCGTGACGCGTCCGTCCCTGGCGCTCATGACCGCGATGCAGTTGTTGCCGCCCAGCGCGACATACAGCGACTCACCGCTGTCCGGCACGGCAATGGCGTTGGGCGCGCTGCCAAAGGGCAGCTCGAGCGACGGGCGGGCAATCCAGCGTTCCTTCACCACCGTGTCCGCCGTATCAATCAGGCTGATCGTGTCACTGTTTGCATTGGCGACATAGAGGATGGCGCCGTCCGGCGAGAGCGCCATCCCGCAGGGATGCAGGTCAACCTCAAGCTCCTGCCTGACGGTTCTGGACGCGAGGTCGATCACGGACACGGTGCCCGTTGATGCGATGCCCGCGGCCGTCACCACGGCCCGGCTGCCCGAGGTGGGGCCCGTGATGTCGCCGGGCGTCGGACGGCGCCCGCCCCAGTTGGTGACGTAGGCCTGGCCGTCGTGAAGCAAGACGTCGTATGGCGCGATGCCGACCGGGATCTCGGTCAACACGGTTCCCGAGACGATGTCGACCACGCCGACGCTGTTGTTCCGGCTGAGCGCCACATAGAGCAGACCGCCCGCCTCGTCCAGGGCGAAGCCGCCGGGCGCGGAAGCGCCTTTGCCTTCCGGGCCGGGCAGGTTGATTGTCTTGACCCACGCGAACGCGCCGTCGCCGCCCCGCTCGGCGCAGTGGATGGCCGCCTCGGCCGCGGTGGTCCACACGCGGCTCCCGTCGGCGCTCCAGGCAATGCCGCAGAACGCGCTGCCCCCTTTGGGCAGGGAAAGCGTCTGGACAACGCGGCGGTCGGCGAAGTCAAAGAAGACCACGTCCGACCGGTTCTTGATGGCCAGCAGCCGGTCCTCGGGATGCACGGCGATGCCTACCGGCCGCCCGGGAAACTCCACCGTCGTCCCCGCGGGATTCAGGACCTGCGTCGTGGGCACCACGAACGTGCCGTCCCCCTGCGGCCCGACCACCGCCTGGTCGAGGAAGGCGTCCGGTCCCGCGTCCAGGGCGCGCTGCACTCCCGGAAGTTCGCGCATCGTCGCGCAGCCGATCATCAGCGCCGCCACACAACCCACGAACGTCCATGTGCGCATGGTTCATCCCTCCTCGAGGCCGGAGTCCGCTGGCCCGGCCACATTCTCCTGGTGACGCGAACCCGGCCGCGCAAGGTCCGCAGGCACAACATACCCATTAATGCGGGCATGAGGCAAATTGCGGCGGCGCGCCGGACGAGGCGTGTGTGTGCCCGCGTCTCGTGAGGCCTATAGGTCGTATAGGTCCCATGGGGCTCTTCGGATATACTCCTTCCGAGCCGGCTTGGCGGCGGACTAAACAGGAGCGACGCGCTGTTAGCGTAAGCGGTTTACAGTCCATCAGGCGTCTGACACCCATCGGGAGACTTCGTATGCGCGTTCTTGCTGTCCTGTTGTGCGTTGCGGCCTCGGCCCGGGCCGCGGTGGAAACGGAACCGGTGGCCTACCGCGACGGCGACACCGAACTGAAGGGCTATCTCGCCCGCAACCCGGCCGTGGCCGGCCCCATGCCGGGCATACTCATCGTGCATGAATGGACGGGCCTTGGGGAGCATCCGAAAAACAGCGCGCGCCGGCTCGCCGAACTCGGCTACGTGGCGTTCGCGCTGGACATGTACGGCGGCGGCCAGCTCGCAAAGGACACGGAGCAGGCCGCGGAATGGTCCGCTGCGTACAAGAACGACCCGGCCCTGGCACGGCGAAGATTCGAGGCTGCCCTCAAGGTCCTGGAATCACAGCCCGGCGTCGACCCGGACCGCATTGCCGCCATCGGGTACTGTTTCGGCGGGACCATTGTGCTCGAGATGGCGCGGCTCGGGGTGGACGTCCAGGCGGTCGTGAGTTTTCACGGCGGGCTCGCCTCGCAGGTGCCGCAGGAGCAGCGGAAATACGACGCCTCGGTCCTGGTCTGTCACGGCGCCGACGACCCGCATGTGCCCCAGGCCGAAGTGACTGCCTTTCTAGACGAGATGAAAGCGGCCGGCGCCAAATTCGAGTTCGTGCAGTACCAGGGCGCCGTCCACAGCTTCACGAATCCGGAAGCCCATTCCGAGAGCGCCCGGTTTGAACCGACCGCCGCACGCCGTTCCTGGATTGCCATGCTCAACTTCCTGGAACTTGTATTTGTGGGCACGCCGGCCTATAAATAGCCAGTGAGTGATCACGGCCACCGAAACCAGGGGCAGCGAACCATGACCCGTTTCGCTCGCCCGTGGACGATGGAAACAGGACCGACCGGCGAGGACGCCGGTCCCACACTGGACGAACGGGAACACGCAGTCGCGTCGTGGACGGCGCCTGAAACGCGCCCCCGTTCGAATGGACAGGACGATTCGAGGTAGGCGCCATGAAGTATGTTCGAACCACAGTCATGATGCTGGTTTTTGCGGCCGCGGCAACAGCCGCGGGTGCGGCGGAGATGGTCATGCGGGCGCCCGCCCGTGACCAGTATCCCACACAGAATCCCGAGGGCACGTCGATCCTGCCCAACGGACGCCTCATCACCCCTTCCGGGGCGATGTTCCGGGTGCGCCCGCATCCCTACGGCCTCACCATGAGCGGAGACGGCCGCTGGGTGGTCGCCGTCAGCAGCGACGGGCCCCAGCTATCCATCCTCGACATGAAAAACCCCGGCGCGCCGGAGATCTTCTTCATTCCCGACGACCAGAATGCGGGTGAAGGGGTGCTGGACGCGGCGTTTATGGGCCTGGCCATCGCGCCCGACAACAAAACGCTGTATGTGGCCGGCGGCGGGGACTGGAGCGTAACGGCGTTTGATCTTGAGACGCGTGAACGCCTGTTCCGGATCGATTGTGCCCACGACGCCGACGGACAGCAGTTCCGGCACGGGTATGCGGGAGACTTGCGTTTAAGCCGCGACGGCGAAACGCTTTACGTCTGCGATCAATCCAATTTTCGGATGCTGATCCTCGATACCGCACAGCGAACGGTCGTGCGGTCGATCCCGGTGGGCCGCTACCCCTTCGGCATTGCCCTCTCTCCCGACGAAGACCATGCCTATCTGGCCAATGTAGGAATCTACGAATACGCGTACTTCCGCACGGAAGACGGGCAGTATGCCAAACTCCCCTTTCCCCCGTTTGGCGTGCCCTCCAGAGAGGCCGAGGAAGGGGTCACCATCGACGGGGTCGTGGTGCCGGGCCTCGGCGACCCAAACGATATTGCGGGCATGTCGGTCTGGAAAGTCCGCCTCTCCCGGCCGGGCAGAGAGAAGGTGGTCAAGAAGACCAAGACCGGCCACCTTGTGGGTGAACAGCTCGAAGGGTTCCCGGCCGTGGGCGGCAGCAGCCCCAACTCCATCGCCGTCACCAAATCGCATGTGTATGTCTCCAACGGGAGCAACGACAGCATCACGGTGATCCATGCCCGCTCGGGGCGGCGCGATAAGGAGATCGACCTCACCCTCCATCCCCTCGCGGCGAACCTGCGCGGGATGATCCCGTTCGGCGTCGCGCTGTCGCCCGACCAGGCCACCTTGTACGTCGCGGAAGCCGGGATCAACGCCATTGGCGTCATCCGGCTGAGCGACCACGAGGTTCTGGGCCACATCCCCACAGCCTGGTTTCCCAGCAAACTGGCCGTGTCTCCCGACGGCAAGAAGCTCTACGTCGCATGCGCCAAGGGCGTGGGCTCCGGTCCCAATGCCGGACCGAACCACAAGGAAGGCGAGCCGACCGGCATCGGCGCCCTCATGCGCGGCTACATCCACATCATCGACCTGCCGCAATCGCAGGAGGAGCTCGACGCCCTCACCCGTCAGGTCGTCGAGAACAACGTCGTGATCGAGCCGGCAGACACCCTGGCCCGGCCTCAGAACCACCCCGTGCCGCCCGCGCCCGGCGCCTGGAAGAGCCCGATCAGACACGTGATCTATGTCACGAAAGAAAACCGCACCTACGACGAGGTGTTCGGGGCGCTGCCCGGCGGAAAAGGCGACGCGGAACTGTGCCGTCTCGGCCGGCCCATTGACGTCACCAGCCAGGACGGCGCCCGCACGGTCAAGGACGTGGTGCTGATGCCCAACCACATCGCGCTGGCCAAACGGTTTGCCATCAACGACAACTTCTACTGCGATTCCGACCACAGTGTCGACGGACACCGCTGGCTGGTCGGCACCTACCCGAACGAGTTCATGGAAGCGCGCATCGGGGAATCCGCGGAAGGCGACGGACCGGGCAACTTCTCGTTTATCGGGTCTTCGGGCGCGATCTATCCCGAAGACTACAATGAGGCCGGTTCGATTTGGGAACATTTTGACCGCAACGGCATCCGATTCTTCAATTTCGGACTGGGCTTCGAGTTCAAACCCCAGGAGGAGGAACAGGAATACCGGTTTACCGGCATTCGGCTCAACACCAATTATCCGCTGCCGCAACCCCTGTTCGAGAACACCTCGCGCATCTTCGCCACGTACAACACAAACATCCCGGACCAGTTCCGCATGGACATGTTTGAGCAGGAGTTTCGCGAGAAGTGGCTTTCGGGCAGGGAACCGTTCCCGGATGTGATCACGATGATGTTGCCCAACGACCACGGCGCGGGCGAGCGGCCCGACGACGGCTACCCGTACTGGGGGTCGTTCATGAGCGACAATGACCTCGCGCTCGGCCGTCTGGTCGAACTCATCAGCCACAGTCCCTGGTGGAACGAGACCGTCATCTTCGTTACCGAGGACGACGCGCAGGGGTACCGCGATACCGTGGACGCCCACCGCTCCATCTGCATGGTAATCAGCCCGTACGCCAGGCCGGGGTACATCTCGAACACGCATTCGAGTTTCGGCAGCATTCTCAAAACCATGTTCCTGATACACGGGCTGCCGCCGCTCAACCAGTACGACGGGTTCTCGTGCGACCTGGCCGACATGTTCGACACGGAACCCGCCAATGCGGCGCCGTACAAGGCCTTGCCCGTCAATCCGGAAGTATTCGACCCCCAGAAGGCGTTTGACCCGTTCGACAGGGAGTTTAACTGGCAGGCGGTCAACGAGTTCGTACCCCTCGATCATCAGGAGTTTCTGGATACCGACACCTACGGTCATTCGGGCGATGCCGGTCACGGCCCCCGGGCCGCCGAATAGGCGCCGGTTGCACGAATCAATGCGCATACCGAACACCCCATACCGCATGGAAAGGTCCGCACAGCCAATGTTTGGACGAAGAGAACAGACGTCCCGCGAGGAGTTCATGAACAGCCTGACCCACGGCGTCGCCGCGGCGCTCAGCATTGCCGCGCTCACGGTGCTGGTGGTGTTCTCAAGCCTTCAGGGCGATCCGTGGAAGATCGTGAGCTTCAGCATCTACGGCGCAACGCTCATCGCGCTGTATACGGCGTCTACGGTGTACCATGCCGTGCCGTCGCCACGGCTTCGGCCGTTCCTGCGCCGCATCGACCATTCGTGCATCTATCTGCTCATCGCGGGCACGTACACGCCGTTCATGCTGGTGGTGATGCGCGATGCGTGGGGCTGGACCCTGTTCGGGCTGGTCTGGGGCTCGGCCGTGCTGGGGATCGTGTTCAAGATCTTCTACACAGGCCGCTACGAGGTCGTCTCGACCCTGTGGTACATCATGATGGGGTGGATCGCCGTCATCGCCATTAAACCGATGGCCGAGGCCATGCCGGCCGGCGTCTGGCCGTGGGTGGTCGGAGGCGGGCTGTGCTACACGTTCGGCGTCATCTTCTACGCGATGGGAAAGCTCCGCTACAACCATGCGGTGTGGCA
>JAAYAQ010000067.1 GCA_012719295.1 Candidatus Hydrogenedentota bacterium
AGATCAGACCCCGGCTGGCGCTGTGAAGGACGAAACGTCTCCCCAACCGCGGACCGACCCGAAAGGCGCAGCGCCTTCCCAAAGCTCCGTCTCGCTTGAGGAACTGCGGACCTCGCGGCAGGCCCTCGCCGACGCGAACCGCACGCTGCGCGAGCTGAACACGTCGCTCCTGGCGCAGATCAGCGCGTTGCAGGCGGAGATCGAGCGGTTGCGGCAGGAGATTCAAACCGTCCGTCTGCAGGAACCAGTCCGAGGCGCCGAGCCGCCCTTCGCTACGTCCATACCCTGGCCCGAAATGCCCGTGCCGCCCCTCGTGCCGCACGCCGAGCCATCCAAAGAGGAGTTGCCATGAACGCGGTGCTTATCATTTCCATCCTGGTCGGGCTGTCGGCCGCGGGGTTCGTGTGGTTCGGCTGGGGCCTGCTCGCGGCCTTCACGCATCGTTCCCGCGCGGCTTCCGGCAACCCCGGCGCCGATGAAACCGGAGACGGCGGATGAGTGCCCCGGCCCAGGGCGAGACCAATCCGCCCGCGAAGAGAAACCGGCCCTATCTCGGGGTCCTTTTCGCGTGCTGTCATGTCTACACCCGCATCTACCTCAACCCCGCCGGCACGGCGTTCACCGGTTTCTGTCCCAGGTGCGGCGGGAGACTCACCATCCGCGCCCGGAAAGGCGGTAGCAAATCGCGCTTCTGGACCGCCGGCTGAGCATCGGTCTACCCGTGGTCTCGACGTATCCGTGCGCCCCGGCGACAACCCTCTCCCTCCGCGCCTACATCGCCGGGTCGAGGCCGCGGTGTTTTAACAGCATCTTGACGCCGTGGAGCTCGGTGTTGTCCTCATACCGTTTCCGCACGGCCGGCAGATTGACCTCGGGCCAGGTCAAGGCGGCCAACTCATCCAGCAGGGCCATGTCATCCTCTGTGAGCGCCTCTCGCGGCTTGTCGCCGAGCGCCGAGCCGTCCCACGGAAACAACTCCACCTTGTTCAGCGCCATGACGTCTTTCACCACGTTGCCGCGCACATAGTCCAATCCCCAGCGGTGAAGAATACCGCACCGCTTCGGGTCCCGCGCGCCATTCCGGCATTCCAGCCACACGCGCCCCGATACCGCGTACTCGTCCCCGGGCAGGTTCAGCGGGTCAAAACCGATTTTGAACGCCTGGCGCTGCAACGCGTCGAGCTGCGCATCCACGCGAACCCAGCATGCCCGCAAATCGTCCCAGTATTCGCAAATGGTGTGGTCGCCAAACCGGGCGTATTTCCGGTGAAAATACGATTCAAATCCCGTGCGAAGCCGCGCCGCCCGACCCTGAGCGCGCAGCATCGCGCACAGAAACAGCGAATAATCCCGGCAATTCGCTACCAGCCGTTGCTCCGGCGCCCGGGGCGCCGTCAACGGCGCGGGATCCAGTTCAAGGACGCGCCCCAGCATCTCTTCCATCCCGTACAGGTGCATTTCCTGCATGCGTTCAGGCTCGATGTCCACACCATACTTCGCCGCGTGGAACACGTGGATCAGCAGCCCCTGAATCACTTCGCACAGCGCCCCAACATCTTCCGGGAGGCGCCGCAGCAACTCCGCGTACGGGCCCGGTTCCGAATGTTCACTGTGTGCCGCGTAGAATGTCTTCGATTCCATGCGCAACGTCATCTGCGTCCTTTCGTTCGCTTGTTCCCTTTGTGGGCAGCCGCGATTTGCCCGAATTCCGCATAGTCTACTAAAGTACCTGCCAACGTACTATCATGATTTCGAAAGGACACGCCCATGCTGTGCGCCATAAGCCTTCTGTTCGTTGCCGCCGCCGGCCCCAATCTCCTGACCGATCCGTCCTTTGAAAACGGTCTGGCCCACTGGGAGCAGGCCGGTCCCCCTGCCCGCGTGGATTCCGTGCAGGTTGACGGCCGGTCCGCAGCCCGGATCGTGGTTCCCGACGGCGCGTCCGTTGCCTGGCCATCCATCGCCCAGCGGGTTCCCGTGGCGCCCGGCGATCTGCTCGAAGGCGCCGCCGACGTCCTCGCACGGGACATCCACGACGGCTTTGGCGCCTACCTGGCCGTTGAATTCCACGACGCGGCAGGACAACGCCTCAGCTTCGGCCAGTCTCGGGGACTGCGGCCGGAACCCGAATGGAACGCCCTGTCCGTCCGGGCCGTCGCCCCCGAACACGCCGTCTCCGCCCGCCTCTGTCTGATTCTTAACGGCCGGGGAGAGGCCCAGTTCGATAACGCCCGGCTGATGCGGCTGGGCAACGTCCTCCCCGAGCCCCTCGAAGGCGATGTCCAGATCACGGTCACCGCGGAAATCGTCTGCGACCGCCTGGTGGGATTCGGCGCGGAAGACGACGGCTGGTTCTACGCACCCGAGAATCTGGACCGCGGCATCGGGGCGGACGACATCGCCCTGCGCGAGAAGCGGATCGCGTGGCTCGACCCCGACTGGATCCGTATGTTCTTCTGGTACAAGGATTGGAATCCCAGCGGCGACTGGACGACCTTCACCTTCGACAGTCCCAACATGCAGAGCCACTGCCGTACCCTCGCCCTGTATCAGCGGATCGGCGCTGCCGTCAATGTCACGGGCGTCGAGTGGGGGGTGAGCGATCCCTTCGGCCACCCCGCGGAAATGGCCGCGGCCATCGGGGCCCTCCTGGAGCACCTGATCAAAGAGAGGGGCTTCACCTGCGTGCGGCAATGGACCCTCACCAACGAGCCCAACTCCCATTTTGTCCAGCTCGGCTATCCCTTCGAACGCTACGTCGAACTCCACCGCCTCGTCAAAGCCGAATGCGCCCGTAGAGGGCTGGACGTCAAAATCACCGGCAGCGACGACACCGGCGGGTTCGAGTGGTTTCAGGCTTGCGTCAGCAACGACGCATACTTTGAGGCAGCCGATCTGTTCGCGTCACACCGCTACTTCCCCTATGCCGACCGGATCCTTGCCCCTTACTTCTTCGAAGACCGGCTCAACGCGCTCGCGGAGAGACCTCCCGCCAAACCGTTCGTGGTCGCTGAGTTCGGATTTCAGGACCACCGTTCCGGCACCTTCGCCAATCCGATCATGGAGGATTACCCCTATGCCCTCTGGACGTGCGCCTTCATCCTCGACGGATTGAACCGGGGCGTCGCGGGGTTCAGCATCTGGTGCATGCACGAGGTCTACTATCCCGGCGGCAGCCTCATGAACTACGGCCTATGGAACTACCGCGACCGCGGATGGGGCATCCGGCCCGTCTACCACGCCCTCGGCTGTTTCACGCGCATGACCGAG
>JAAYAQ010000410.1 GCA_012719295.1 Candidatus Hydrogenedentota bacterium
CCTTCCCTCGGAGTGTCGCGAGATCCGCCTCGCCTCCCTGGAGGCCGTCCGGGAAGCCATCTGCGCGTTACGTGTCCGCGGCGCCCCCGCGATCGGGGTCTGCGCCGCCTTCGGCCTACTCGTTGCCCTTGAGGAGATGCGTCCCGCGGACATTGCCGCGGGCCTTCAGGCCGTGGACACGGCCGCCGGCCGCCTGGAAACCTCCCGCCCCACCGCGGTCAATCTGTTCTGGGCCCTGCGGCGCATGCGGCATGCCGCCCGCGCGTTTGCCGGCCAGACCGGGTCCCTGCGCGACTGGCGCGACCGCCTCGAACGCGAAGCGTGCGCCCTCCGCGATGAAGACACCGCGTGCTGCCAGAGAATCGGCGATTACGGCGCCACGCTCATCCCGGAAGGCGCGGGCGTGCTGACCCATTGCAATGCCGGCGCCCTCGCCACCAGCGCCTACGGCACCGCCCTGGCCGCCCTGTACCGCGCGCACGAATCCGGCCGCGCCTTCCGCGTCTATGCGGATGAGACCCGCCCCCTGCTGCAGGGCGCGCGCCTCACCGCGTGGGAACTCCGGCAGGCCGGCATCGACGTGACCCTCATCTGCGACAACACGGCCGCCCAGGTCATGCGGGAAGGCCGCGTGCAACTCGTGATCACCGGGGCCGACCGCATCGCAGCCAACGGTGACACCGCCAACAAGATCGGCACGTACGGACTGGCCGTCCTCGCGCACGCCCACGGCATTCCCTTTTACGTCGCCGCGCCGCTCTCCACCTTCGATGTCGAGCTTCCGCACGGAGACGGCATCCCCATCGAGCAACGGCCGGGGGAGGAGGTCACCCACACCTTCGGCCGCGCGACGGCCCCCGAAGGGGTCGCGGTCTACAACCCCGCCTTCGATGTCACCCCGGCCCACCTGATCGCGGGGATCGTCACGGAACGGGGCATCCTCAAACCGCCCTACGAGGAAGCCATCCGCAACTGCTTCGAAAACCACGCGGAGGCAACATGAGATTCGCCGGATGTTCGAAAAACTCGTAGCCATCATCGCCAGCGGCCCCGGAGATCCATGCACCGGCCTCTCGCTCGAGGACGCCGCGCTCGGCCGTACCTGGTGCGAGGCCCGCAAACACGCCTCCGGCGGCCCCGCGAGACAGCAGGCGGCCCTCGAGCAGATCGACGCCTGGCTGAAACTCCCCGGATGCCCGCCGTGCGATACCGAGGGCCGGCGTTCCCAATGGCTGCTCCGCGACCTCATCGACCGGGTCCGCGCCGGCGAAGTCGATGCGCTCGAACGAGACGAGCTGGATTTTCTCTCCTGGACATTCCAACTCGCGGGCCGCGTCGAAGACCGCGCGTCCTGCGCCCGCGTGCGGACCCTCCTCGCCCCCTTCGTGAATGAGATCGAGGTCCGGCGCAAGATTCTTCCCGGCGCCCACGGACTCACCGCGCTCGCCAGACGCCTCCAGATCATCGACACCGCCGACATCGAGTCTGCCCCGCACGCCGCGATTCGCACCATTGCGGGCATCGAGATGCCCGCCAGGGGCCCCCTCATCAGACTGTCCGGGCACGTCAAGCTCTTCGGGAACGTCCCCGACGACTGCACCCTCGTCGTCGAAAACGGCTGCTGCAGCGTGTCGGGATACGTGCTCGGCCGCCTGGCCGTCACCCAGCACGGTGACGTGCGCCACAACATCTCGGGCGTCGCCATCTCGAGCCTGGGAGACATCCGCGCGCGCAACATCATCGACCAGGCCTGCGTCGTCGCCAAAGCCGGCAAGGTCCAGGTGCGGCGGGTCGAAAACCCGAAACTGCTCTTCGCGGGGCAGCGCCTCGTCGTAACCGACGCCATCCGCCGGGGAAACGTCATCGCCCCGGACATCACCGTGCAGAACGAGGTCCTCGGCGGACGCCTTCAGGTATCCCGCTGCCTGACCGCCCATCGGTTCCGGGCTACTCCGGAACTGCCGCTCGACATCATCTTCCGAAAACAGCTTGCCGGCAGCGATTTCGGCGGGGAGCCCACCCCGCACGCCACGCGGCTCTGGTCCCAGACGCTCCACCTGAAGACGCGCATCCTGACCCTCGAGTCCCTGCTCGCCGCAACCGACCGGGAAATTGACCGCCTGTCTGAAAACGCCCTCTTCTTCATCTGCAGCAACCGGGCCACCGAACGACACATCGAAACGATCCGGCAAGGCAAGCGGCGTCTCGACCTCATCGACCGCATCATCGAAGGCCTCCTCGGAATGGCCTGCGCTATCGCCGAGCGCGCCGCCGAACGCGCCCTGGCCCTCCAGGAAGCCGGCGAGGCCACGCTCGACGAGGCCGGCGTCCTGTTCAGCGTGGCGGACGCCGTCCTCAATCAGCTGGGAACCGACGCGGCCGGCGAACGCGACGTTTACGCCTGCATCAGCAGCATGGCGGACATCCGCGAAAACCTGCGCCAGGGCGCTCCCGGAAACCGCCTCGCCGCGTCGTCCCTGTCGCGCATCCGCGACGAACTGCATCGCTGGCTCGATGAAAAGCGCCTGCTCGCCGAACGTATCGCCGACGCCGACGCCCGAATGCGCTCCCAGTGGGATTTCAGCGAGTTCATCCCGTCCGCCACCGGCGCCAACTCGCCCGAACAGCTCCTGCGCCACCTCCTGGAGACCGCCCGGAACCAGCCGCCCGGGAACCCGCTCGCGGCGAAGACCACCTCGAGTTTCGTCACCGCCATGCTGCGCAGCATCGAGAAAAAGCGCGAAGCCACCGAGCCGCTCCGCCTCGAATTGTCGGGAAAGCGCCGGGAATTTGACCAGAAGAGCCAGCAGCTCCGCACGCAGCACCATCTCGTCGTGTCGCTGGAGGAAACCAGCCACGGGGAAGGGCCCCGCGTGTCTGGAAGGTTCGAAGGGGGCGTCGTGTTGTACGCCGATACCCTCGCCACCGGACAGGACCGGCCGGCGGAGGACGCCCGCCTCGTCGTGCCCGATACGGGCCATGCCGTCAAATCCTACCAGCGCCGTTTCACCTCCATCGTTGAGACCGGCCCGTAGTCCATGGTAGGCTTTCCCGATCCTGTTGACGGAAGCGTGAACGGCCCCGTGCGGAACCGCCGGGTTCAGCGCCGGGCGCCGCACTCAACTCGCCGGAGAGGATTCAAAAAACCGGTGTGCAGCCAGATCACCGACATTGTCGCCATTGACGGGCCCGTGGGCGCCGGCAAAAGCTCCGTCGGACGGCGCGTGGCCGAGCTCCTCGGGTTCGCCTACCTCGATACCGGGGCGATGTACCGCGCCGCAACCTGGTGGGCCATCGAGAACGGCGCCGATCTGGACGACCCCGAAGCCTTGACCGCCATCACCCGGATGATGCCCCTGCACATGACCGACCGCCAGGGCGTACTCCGCGTGTTGATTGGCGCACAGGACATTACCGAGGCCATCCGCACCCCCGAAATCACGCGCCAGATCTACAAACTCGACCACGTCGCGGGCGTCCGCGACCATCTCGTCACGCTCCAGCGCGAGTTCGGCGCCCAACAACCCACCGTCGCCGACGGACGCGACATGGGCACCGTAGTCTTTCCCAAGGCCCGATGGAAAGTCTATCTGGACGCTTCCCTGGACGAGCGCGCGCGCCGGCGCGCCGCCCAGCTCGCCGAAAAGGGGGTGCAGGTCGACCTCGCCGCGTTGACCAAGGAGATCGAGGACCGCGACCGGAAAAGCATGACCCGCGCCGTGTCGCCGTTGCGGAAGGCCCCCGATGCCCGCGTCCTCGATACCTCCCCGCTCACCTTTGACCAGGCCGTCGACGCCATCGTCGATTTTGTTCGGGAGGCATCGTGAATTCCGGGAATACCACTCTGGCATGGTCCTGCGCCTCGTGCGACAGAGAAACGGTTCGCGCGCTCGCCCGGGAACTGGACATCCCTCCGCTGGTAGCCCAGCTCCTCATTGTTCGCGGCGCGGCCACGCCGGAACTCGGCTCCCGGTTCCTGAATCCATCCGCGGATCACCTTTGCGATCCGTTCGAGCTGAGCGGCGTCGATCATGCCGTAGAACGCCTCCGTCTGGCCCGCGACCGCCACGAGAACGTGCTCGTATTCGGCGACTACGACGTGGATGGCATCACCGGCACGGCCATTCTCTATAATGCCCTCAAGGACTATGGCATCCGGTCGTGCGCCTACGACATGCCCAACCGCCTCGAGGAAGGGTACGGCATCAACCCCGAGCGCGTGTACCAGGCCCGCGACCAGAACGTGAACCTCATCGTCACCGTGGATAACGGCGTTACCGCCCGGGAAGCCGCCGAAGCCGCGCGCGCCGCCGGGATCGACCTCGTCATCACCGATCACCATGAGCCGGAAGGCCAGCTCCCCTGCGCCGGCATCATCATCGATCCCAAGCTCGATGGCGCCGGCCATCCCTGCCACGAAATCTGCGGCGCCGCCGTCGCCTTCAAACTGGCCACAGCCCTCACCGGAAAGACCAGCGACCTCGACCTCGTGGCGCTCGGCACGGTCGCCGATATCGTGCCGTTGCGCGGCGAAAACCGCGCCCTCGTCGCCCTCGGCCTGCGGGAGGCCCCCGCCAGGCTCCGGCCCGGCCTCATCAAGCTCGCCCAGGTCGCCCGCGTCAATCTCGAAACCCTCACCGCGCGAAACGTCGCCTACCAGCTCGCCCCGCGCATCAACGCGGGCGGCCGCCTCGGCGACGGCATCGCGGGCATGGACCTCATCCTGGCGGACTCGCTCGAAACGGCCGAGCCCATTGCGCGGGAACTTGACCGCGCCAATACCGAACGCCGCGACATCGAAACGGCGATCCTCGAAGACGCTCACGCGGAACTCCGCGAAACGTTCAACGCCCAGCAGCGAAGCATCGTGCTCGCACGCCGCGGATGGCACCAGGGCGTCATCGGCATCGTCGCGTCACGTCTCCAGCGCCATTTCTACCGCCCGGTGGCGCTCGTCGCCATCGACGGCGACGGCATCGGCCACGGGTCCATTCGCGGCATCCCCGAATTCGACGTCTCCTCGGCCCTGACCGCCTGCAGCGAATTCCTCGTCAAGTTCGGCGGCCACCGCGCCGCGGGCGGACTCACCATCGCCGAAGCACACATCCAGGCCTTCCAGACCGCCTTCGAATACGAGGCCGCACGGCAGCTGGACGGCAACGAACTGCGCCGCAGCCTTGCCGTCGACGCCATCATCTCGTTCACCCAGATCGACGGGCAGCTCCTCCGCTACATCGACCTGCTCGAACCCTACGGCCACGGGAATGCCGAACCCGTCTTCTGCACCTACGGCGCCGAAATCGTCCCCCAGTCCTGCCGGCTCCTGCGGGGCGGACACCTGCGGCTGGCGCTCCGCAGCGATGGACGCCAATTCCAGGCCATCGGGTTCCAAATGGGCGATCTTTACGATGCCCTGCGCCACGTCCCCCTCGTCGACGCGGCATTCAGCCCCCAGCTCAACACCTACCGCGGCGAGACCACCATCCAGCTCGTCCTCAAAGATATCCGGCCCGCCCGGGGCGCCGGCGGCGCTTCCGGAGACGCGGACTGATTTGTCCGGCCGAAACGTGCTAGGATCTGCCTCATGTCGACATGCATCGAAACTTCAGACTTGACCAAGTGTTACGGCCCCGTTGTCGCCGTCGGAGGCCTGTCTCTCCGGATCGAGACGGGCGAGGTCTTCGGCCTGCTCGGTCCGAACGGCGCCGGCAAAAGCACGACCCTCTACATGCTGACCGGGCTCGTGCGCCCCACCAGCGGCGCGGTCACCATTTTCGGCAAAGACCTGCGCCGCGGATTCCTCGAGATCGCCGCCCGCATGGGCGTGCTGGTCGAACGGCCGTCGTTTTACGACCACATGACCGCCCGGGCCAATCTGTTGCTCCTCGCCCGGCTGGCCAATCGCCGCGTCGCCGTCGACCGCGCCCTCGACCGGGTCGGCCTGCTCTGGGCGGCCCATCAGAAGGTCCATACCTTCTCCCACGGCATGCGGCAGCGGCTCGGCCTGGCCCAGGCCCTGCTGACCGAGCCCGAATTGCTCATCCTCGACGAGCCCACCAACGGGCTCGACGCCGAGTCCACCCGCGACACCATCAAGCTCCTCCGGCTCCTTGCGGAGCAGGCCAAAGTGACCATCATCGTGTCCAGCAACCTGCTCCACGAGGTCGAAATCCTCTGCGACCGCGTCGCCATCATGAACCGCGGCCGGCTTCTGGCGTGTGAACGCACCGACCGGCTCCTGTCCTACGACCCCAAACAGGTCGAGATCCTCGTCGATGCCCCCGAAACCGCCGCCAAACGCCTCATGGAACAGCCCTGGGTCAATGCGGTGGACATCGCGTACGGGCGCGTGAACGTCAAACTCGGCGACGCATCGGTCCATCACCTCACGTCGTTCCTGATCAGTTCCGGGTTCATCGTGTCGGGGATTGTGCCCCAGCGAAGGTCCCTCCAGGATTTCTTCCTGAAAGTGCTCAAACGATGATGCGCAGGATCATAAACGCCTATTTTGTGGAAGTGCAGAAGGCCGCCCGCATGCGGGTGACCTACGCCGGGCCCGTGCTCGTTGTGCTGGCCGTGCTCGCGGCCATGCTGCAAAGCCCCCTCGAACGCGACGGGCTCAGCGACTACCGGTTCGTGTACGATGCGACGACCATCGCGCTCGACGTGCTGGGGCTCTTCCTGATCGTCATCTTCTGCTCCGGACTGATCGCATCGGAACTCGGCCGCGGCACCATCCGGACCGTGCTCGTCCGTCCCCTGCGCCGGGTCGAATTCCTCATCGCCAAATTGCTCCTGGGAGCGACGTTCGCCGCGACCCTCCTGGTGCTCGCCGGGGCCGCCAGCTGGACGCTCGCCAGCCTGTTCGGCGAAGTGCATGGCGTCGAATACGGCGGCGAGACCTTGTATACGAGCGCCGGCATGGCCGGCGCCTACGCCGCTGCGGCCGCGTTCAGCCTGTTGCCGCTGTTCGCCCTGGTGGCCTTCGCCCTACTGATGTCCACGCTCACCCGGAGCACGGCGGCCGCGATCGGATGGTCCATCGGGATCTGGCTGCTGCTCGACATGGTCAAGCACCCGCTCGGCATTCAGCCCTTCGTATTCACCACCTACCTCGAACCCTGGCAGGTGTTCGCCCAGCGCTGCGACGGTTTCCCCGAAATGGGATGGATGCCCGCCAACCCCGTGTACCTCGTGGGCGTGTCCGTGGGGTGGCTGGTCCTGCTGGTCGCCCTGGCTGCCGGTGTCCTCCAGCGGCGGAGCCTCCACGCATGATTCCGGCGCTCGCATGGCTCGTCTGCGGCGCCCTGGTCTTCGTCGAACAGGACATGCCCGGCGTGCGCGTCGGACGCGCCGAACCCCTCTCGGGAGAGCGGTGGCGCAATTTCCGCCAGGCCGACTTCGACGGCGACGGCAAGACTGACCTGCTGCTGCCCGATTGCGTCGCCTTCCAGCGCGGCGACGCCTTCCGGTCCGAGGACCGCCAGCCCCTGCCCCCCGTAAGCGGGCTCCCCGCCTGCGACCTGTGGGACACCACGCTCTACATGCGGCTGCCGTCCGGGCTCGCCTGTTTCCAGTGGAGCCCCGGCGGATGGCAGACCCTCCTCGAACAGCCGCTCCCGTGGCCCGACAGCGAATCCGCGCGCCAGGAACCGGACGCGTCGCAAACCGGCGGCCCGGCGGCGATCCACTTCGAGAGATTCCTCCACGATTTCAACCAGGACGGCCGCCCCGAGATTGTCGTCACCACCAGCGCGGGACTCCACGTGTTCACGGACTCCGACGGCCGCTATGCCCCGGCGGGGGTGCTTGATGTCCTGCCGCCTCTCCGGCTGCTGCCCGTTAATCCCGCTCCCGTATGGCCCCCGGGCAACCGCCGGATCCCCGCGCCCGAATCGCAGCGATCGTGCCGCCTGTTCATCTCACAAAACCGCGTGTCCGTCCTCGAATCGGATCTGGTCCCCGAAGACCGCGTGCAGCACCGTATCCGGCAGTTCGAGATTGCCGCGAACCGCGACGGACGCCTGGAAGCCAAGCCGCTCGACATGCAGGAAACGCCCATCCTCCCCGGCGCGTTGCGCCCCTGCCGCCTCAATCCCGATGATGCCATCGATTTCGGGGGCGGGCAGTGGCAATTCACCCCCGGAGGGCTCCTGCACGCGCCCATCTACGAAACCTATGTGTCCACCGACGGCGGCAACACCGTCCAATCCGTCCGGAGCATCTCGTATCGTCCCGGCTGCTCCTTTGTCGATTTCAATGGCGATGCGCGCCTCGACCTGATCACCGAATCATCGGGCCTCTTTGAAGGCGGTGTGCGCGAGACAGTGACCCGCCTCATGACCGCACGCACGCTCAAACATGACATTCACGTCCATCTTCAGGACGCAAACGGCGCGTTTCCTGTGGCGCCCACGGTCCGCGGCTCGTTTCACCTCAATATCGAGAACGTGCCCGCGCGTTCGGGCGAACGCTTCCGCCGGTACCAGGCCTCCGAATTGACAAATCTCACCGGAGACTTCGACGGGGACGGCATACACGACGCCGTGATCCATGCCGATCCCCGCGGGATCGCGATCTTCCGCGGCTCAATGGACGGTTTCAGCTCGCGGCCCATCATGGCCGCGGAAACTCAGCCCCACTGGCGATTCGCCGTCGACGATATCGACGGCGATGGACGCAGCGACCTCGTTTTCCGGTGGATGGACCCCGCCAGCGCTGACGGCTACGAGCAGTGCCGCGTGTTCCTGACCCGGGAGAAAGCCCCATGAGCCCCCTCCTGACAGCCGCCCTGCTTGCCCTGAGCGCCGGCGTGTTCGACGTCGTCCCCATCCCGCTCGGCACGCCGGAGGCCCAGTCGTTTGCCGTCGCCATCGACAACGACGCCACCCTCGAGATGGCCGTCCTCGACCAGCACACCCTGAATATCCACGCCATCGATACCGGAACGCTGCGCTTCTCCGTGACCCTCCCGGAGGGCGTCTCCGCGTTTGATATCTTCGACGCGGACGGTGACGGGCTCGCGGAGATTCTCGCCGTACAACCGCCGCGAATTCTGCTTATCGAGCTGGAGGACGAGGCCGCCCCGCGCGAGCTGTTCCGCGACGACGATCTTCTCGAACACGCGGGGGCGTTTCCGGTGCCCCACCTCCTCGCCACGCAGCGCGACGGCGCCTGGCTGCTCGCCATCCCCTGCCGGGCGGCCCTCAAACTCTGGACGCTCGACGGCACGCTGGTCGATACCCATTCCCTGACGGGCTCGGGCCAGAATCCCGCGCCGTTCGAACGGCCGTTCATGGCGCGGACCGTCTACCCGAATCTCGTCGCGCCCCCCGGCGCCATCGAACTGCACATCGACCAGGTCGTGGTTCATGACGCCGTGCCGGTCGCCCCTTCGCCCGATACGGGCCATGAGGCCATGCGCCGGCCGGGAAGTCCCATTGAGCTTCAGGATGCGGAGGACGAGGCGTTTCACCGGTGGCCGTGGTTCTCGCTCGTCAGCCCCGAAAACGGCCCGCGGCGCGTGTTCTACGCACTCTGCGGCCCTGAATATGAAGACACCCTGATTCGCGTCCAGCAGGCCGGCGCAGACAGCGGCGACGGCGGCGGGGACGTCCGGGTCAGCCCCGCCAGACGGTACCGGGGATGCCTCGTGCCTCCGTGGCAGACCCTGCCCGATTTCAACGGGGACGGATACACCGACATCCTGGTGTGGCTCTCCCCCCAGCCCGGCAGATCCATCGACGCGTTGACCCGCGCGGTGGCCTCCCGCTCCTGGCCGTTGCAACTCCTCGTGCACTGCTTCGACCCCGAAAAGAACCGGTACGACCCCCGGAATGCCGGCGTCATCGACACCCGGGTGCCGATCGCCTGGTTCGTGCGCCCCGAGCAGGGCATGCCGCTCAACTTCTCGCTGATGGGCGATTTCAACGGCGACGGCCGCACGGACCTCGCCTTTGCCACCGCGCCCAACACGTTCTGCGCATGGACCTACGCCAACGGGTTCCCCCGAAAACCGTCGTTCGAACACACGTTCCCCGAAAACCTCCTCGGGATCGAATCGCCGGGGGACATCGACGGCACCGGCCGCACTACGGCCGTCCTGCGCACCTCCCGCGCCCTCTACCTGCTCCGGCCCACGCGAGCCCAAACCCGGGAATGAAGACCGTCACCGCGTGACGGCCATCCAAGGCGCGCACCGCGCGCACAGGGTCCCGCCGAAGCGCACCTCCCTCCTCATTCCCCCGCCGCCGCGAGAAAGCGCGCCAGTTCCCGCGCCGCTTCTTCCGCCACCGCGTCGGCCTCGTCGCGCCGGTCCGCCTCCCGCAACAGCTGCGCCAGGCTCCATGCGGCCTGCCGGTACACATCCCCCGCCTCAGCGCGCGCCACATCCCCCGCCCCGACGGCCAGGCGCATGACTTTGCGATACGCCGACACGGCAGCCGCCGCGTCGCCCCCGTCGCGCGTCATCGCGGCTCCGAGAAGCGCGGCACGGAGCTTGCCTTCCGAAACCGGGCCGTCGCCTGACACAAGCGCCTGCGCGAGTTCGCGGGCCCGTTCGACATCGCCCGATCGCCGCGCCACCTCTATTTCGGCGTACCGCGCCTCATCGCGCTGCTCCGCGGTCGACGCGCACGCTACAGCCCGGGAAACCGCCTGGCGGGCGCCCTCAAAATCCGGGGGGTCAACGCGAAGATACAGTTCGGCCCGGGCCGTATACAGCTCCGACGCTCTGCCCAGATTCTCCAGAGAACGGAGAAGTGCTTCGATGCGATCCACGCCGGTCCAGGGATCGAACGCATGCCGGGCTTCCAGGAGCGCCTGGTCGACTGGACTCGGCTCCCCGGACGGCGCCGGCGCGCCCGGCGCCGGTTCATCGCTTGCAGGGCGGGGGTTCAAGGAATCCGGCATATCGGCCACCGGAGCGTCCGGACCGGCCGTCACCGCGGCTTCCTGGGCGGTTTCCGTCACGAAGGGCCGCGCGGACTCCAGCTGCTTTCCCGGAGCGGCGCGGAACGGCATCTGTTGAAAGCTCGGAAGCCCGGTGCCGGAAACGACGATAACCGCCACGCCAATCAAAATGCCCGCGCTGATCACCGCCACGGCCACTTTTTGCGACTTGTCCATAGGGCTTCACGATAGCCCGTCATGCCGTTCAAGTAAAGAGCCCCGCGGCGCGGTCGCCTGTTACGGAGCGGTCTCCTCCGGCACCAGCGGCTCCAGCTCGACCGGCGGCCCCTCGACCCGAATGTCGTTCTGGACCTTCTCAACGCCCTGCACACTCAACGCGACGGCGCCCACGAGATCCTTTTGCGCCGGGCTGTCCACCAGGCCCGTCAGAATGCACAAACCGTCGTTGACCTCCACGTTGAGGCTGCTGAGCGTCACGTGCCGGTTCATCAGCAGGGCCGTCTCGACGCGTTTCTCCACCCACTCGTCCGCGAAATCCCGACCGGCTGCGTCCATCGGCGCCAGCGACTCTTTTGCGGCCACCGTCAGGAGATTGCTGACTCGCTCGACACCGCGCGTCGTGGCGGCGATGTCCGCGATCGCCGCCTTCTCGGCTTCGCTGCGCACCACGCCCGCCAGGGTCACCCTGCCGTATTCGGTCTTCACGTCGATTTTCAGCCCGCTGAACTGCTTGTGATACAGCAGCCGCGACCGGATGGAGGCGCTGATGCTTTTGTCGCGCACCTGCTGGCTGAAGCTGCGCCGCGGACGCGCCCCCGGCGGGGTTTCGACCACCTGGATCTGGTTCACCACATCGACCACGCCCGTCACCGACCGCGCCAGATCCTCCGCCAGTTGTCTGGAGGTGGGATCATCGACGCTCCCGGTCAGGGTCACGACGCCGTTTTTCGTGTTCGTGTTGATGTTGAACGGATTGAGCTGTTCATTAAGCAGAAACGTCGATTCGACCCGCCCCGTGATCAGCGCGTCCTTGACCGGCTCCGGCACCGCGGCCTGCGCCCGCGGCCCCCACGCCGCCGCCACCGCACCGCACACACACAGCACGAGCACGCTTCCCGCTCTCATCGTGTCCTCTCCCTCCATTGCCCCGCTACAACAAGCCGAGGTTCTTGAGGCTCTGAATGCCTTCACGCACGGC
>JAAYAQ010000068.1 GCA_012719295.1 Candidatus Hydrogenedentota bacterium
CGGGGTGAAAACGCGCCCGTCGCCGCTTTTCAGCAGGCGTATCTCGTAGCCCCGGCATCCCCGGGGCGAATTGCCTTCGCGCATCCGCGCCGCCAGATAGAACGTACCGTCTTTTGTCCGGCATACCGACGGCGCGCCGGCCCACCATTCGGGGGTGTTCTGATCCGGTTCGAGGACCGTTTCGTACCGGGACAGCGATTCGACAAGCTCCGGGAACGTCATCGTGAGGACTCCTTGGTTGCAGCGCGCCGCCCCAGGCGGCTTCCTGGAGTTGCTGTGTGGTTGTACCCGCACCTGTTGGCCTTTTTCAACTTCGCGCCCGGAGGGTATGGGCATGCCGCGCATTCACGCCCGTATTCGTGTAGAATTTCCTTCGGGCGCGCAGCGGCCGCATGGAAGGTGTGATTCGGCGCATGTTGTCTATCGGAGGATGAACAGATGCGGTATCCACTCGTGGTTGTGGCCATTGTCGCGGCGGCATGGCCCGGATTTGCGGCGATGCGGGCGGGCGTCGCTACCGTCAGCATCACCCCCCTGGAAGAGAATATCCCGACCCAGCTCGGAGGCTATGGAGACCGGGCTGGAAAACCCGCCGAAGGCATTCACGATACCATCCATGCCAAGGCGCTGCTATTCGACGACAACGGAGTGAAATCCGCCCTGATCACCGTCGATACCTGCAGCATACCCCTGGGCGCCGTCGAAACGGCCCTGGCCAGGGCGGCCATTGAGGGGTTGGCCATCGACCGGACCCTGGCCGCGGCCAGCCATACCCATGCCGGCCTGGAAGGGTTTGCCCTGGACCGCCGCAACACCGCCGGCAACCCCCACATTGGCGTGTTCTCGGAAGAGATGTTCCAATTTGTGACCGGACGCATCGCCCAGGCCCTCACCGAAGCCAACGCGGCGCTCCAGCCCGTGACGGCGGGCGCGGGCCGCATCACCGTTCGGGGCATGAACCGCAACCGCCGCGGCGACAACCCCCTGGACCAGGACGTGACCGTGCTGCGTCTCGACCGTGCGGACGGCGCGCCCTGGGTGGTCTTCGTGAATTACACCGCGCACGGGACCATCATGTCGCCCGGCGAGATGCTCATCTCCGGGGGGTGGCCCGGCGTGATGCAGCGCACGGTCGAGGCCGTGCTCGGCGAGGGGGTCACCTGCATGTACGCCAACGGTGCCGAGGGCGACATCACCCATGCCGGCTCGAAGGGCGGCAGCAACTGGGAACGCGCCGAGGACTATGGGCGGCGGATTGGACTCCGGGCCGCCGCTCTGGCGCGAAGCATCGACACCGCAGCGGTGGAGGACTTCACGGTACAGTCGCAGTGGGTCGACCTGCCGCCCCGGAAGGCCGCGCCGGAATTCGTCCAGATCGCGGGGACCGAGTATCACATCACCGAGGAACAGCTGCACCAGATGCTCCCGGTCCTGTTCCCCGACAAAGCGCCCCTCTACGCACTGCGCGTTAACGATTTCGCGATGATTAGCTTTCCCGGCGAACCGATCTGCGAGATCGGGCTGGGCGTCAAGAAGGCCCTGGCGGCGGGGGGAATTGCCTATCCCTGTGTCGCGGGACTGACCACCGACTACATCGGTTACATTCTCACGCCGGTGGAGTATCGCGAAAGCGGCTACGAGGCGACCGCGTCGTTCTATGGCGAAACCCTCGGCGAGATCATGCTCACGCAGGCTGTCGAGTTGGCCCGGGAAGCGGCAAAACAATAGGGGCAATTCGCGTCGCTTGTTTGCCCCGCGGCAGGTTCTGTTTCGTTTCGTATCTTCCTTTTTTGCCGTAAAGGCCGCCGAGCGCACCGAAAACGGCCGTCACGCGCGGCGGCATTACTCCTCCGTGCGTCCCGGCAGGGGGTCATTGGGGGTGAGCGCGGGTTCGAGCGCAAGATAGCCGTCGCGGCGGGTGACGTTCAGCAAGGCGTCCAGACGGGCATCCAGCGGGTCGGAGCCGGTCATGCCGAGCCGGGCGCGGACTTCACGGCGCAGCCACCAGTATCCCGAGTTCCAGGAGTAGAGGTGGTGGCCATGCGGCCTGCCGTCTACCGTGCTGATGGATTCGTGAAAGGCCGGCATCCAGGCAAGTTCCTTCTCGATGCGCCAGAGGAGTTGATCGTCGATCCACTGGGGGTCCATGCCATGAATCAACCCGGCCAGGTAGTTCGCGGAATCGTTGAGAAACCACGACCCCCCGAATACGTAGACGCCGCTGTGTCCGTCGAGGAGGTCGCCGTTGGCTTTCGAAATGACGCGCATGCCGTAGGGCGACTGAATGCGCATCGTGGTTTCGATATGACGGCGCACAAGGTCGTCGGGCAGGAGCTTGCGGCCGAACACGGCGAAGGTGAGCACCTCGCCGTACAGGCTGTCCTGGCCGATATGCTCCTGTTGCTTGAGGCTCGTGGCGAAGTAGCCGCCCGTCTCGTTGAACATCCGGCGATACCCGGCTATGGCGTTCTCGATGTCGGCGTCGGAGACGTCGAACCCGAGTTCGCGGGCGGCCATGAGGGCGCCGCAGTGGAAGCCCTGGTTGGACGACGGCGCGTCGTCATCGTCGTAGGGCAGCTGGTCGTGGTAGGTCTTGAACGACGCCAAATCGGGTTTGAGACGCGGCGGAATGTAGAGCCCGTCGCGTTCGTGCTGGCGCATGAACTGGTAGGCGCGCCCTATGGTGCGCGGGTCGGGGTCGCCGCCGGCCTTTTTTACCAGGTAAGACCAGATCAGGTAGTACTGCGCGTTGTCTTCGTAGTTGACGCGGTCGTAGAAAACGGCCAGGTTGGCCTCGGCATCGTACTTCGGGTCATCGAGGCCGCGCGCCATCCAGAAGCCGTCACTCACCCATTGTTTCCAGCCATAGCCCACGCCCGAGATGAAGATATAGTCGCTCTCGGGCCGGAGCAGGTTCCGGCGAAGCAGAAGATACGAGGTGCTTCGCAGGATGGCTTCAATCGCGTTGCCGCTCCAGCCTTTTGCGTTGGCCAGAGCAAGGCTCGCGCTCAATTGCACATCGTACAGCGATTGCACGGGGGACGCGCAGACCCAGCTGGTGAACGACTGCACCTCACCGGCTTCGATGTGTTGCCAGCCGTCAAACGCGGCGCGGTAGATGTTCGTGGCGTCAACCTCACGCGGAATCATGACGATGCGCCGGGGCGACCCGTCGCCGGTCGCCAGGGAAAGGACGCGCTGTTCGCAATTGAACGTCAGAAAGCAGCGGTTTTCCCACAGACCGGGACTGTCGCCGATAACGCCGTAGAACCTGTCGCCAGTACGGACACCCAGCATCGGAAATGTCTGCCACTGGTTGTCGCCGAACCCCGCGCCCGTGCAGCCCGGGCTGTACGTCCTTGTGGCCGGCTCCTCGCCGAGAAACGAGTAGTAGCGGCCCTCGCCGGGGGTCTTCCAGGCCAGCTCGAGGTAGTACCGGCCGTCGGCGACGGCCGTGACGGACACGGTCCGTTCCCACAGGGCAGGGGTTACGCGGCGCCACTCCTCGGACAATTCCAGCCCCGGCGCCGAGCCGCCCGTCATGGTCAAGGCGCCGTCCTGCTCGCTGCAGTGCCCATACGCGACGGGAGTGCGCGCGTCCGGCTGCACCACGGACAATGCGGCCGCGTCGTCCACGGGCGAGAATACCGGACGGCCGCCTTCCGCAACTGTGACAGTGGTCCCTGCCGGGCCGTCGATCGGTCTGACGTGGAGTTCCGCCGCGGAAACGCCTGCAATCAGATTCACCAATACGATCTCGATGAACATGGGCTGTCCTCTCCCGGTTACTCCACGACCAGCACGTTGTGGATGGCCAAACCGCCGAGTTCAGCGGTGAGGAGGCCGTCTTTCCAGGACCAATCGAGGCCGACCTTGTCGGGGGCGGTGTAACAGCGCGCGGGCTTTTCCGCCATGGGGATGGTCACGGTAAACGGACCGGCGTCGGCGACATGTTCGACCACATGACGGTTGGGCGCGAGGTAGCCGCCTGCGCCGCGGTTGACGAACTGGATGAGCAAGCGGCCGTCTTGCTGGCGCGCGGCCATCTCAATCCACCAGGGACCGTGGACCTGCATGAGGTCCGCGTTGAGCGCGGCCAGCATGTCGCCGGCGAAACGCCGCAGCAGCGGGTAATGTGCGTTGTGGTAGCACCGGAACAGGGGCCCGTGCACCGCCACGACGCGCCCCTTGCCCACGGCGAAAACGGTCGCCGCCGGGGAGCCCGCCAGGTTCATCGCGGGTTCCTGCTGGTTCAGAAGCGGCGCGAGCTCCGTGGCGCCGGCCAGTTGAACGTGCTGCCAGGGTCCCGATACCGCCACACACCCGTTGGCGGCCGGCAGCCAGGCTGAACCGGTTTGGCCTTCGGCCAACGCGACGCCCGCCAGGTCGGGCAGTTGCCGGACCACGTGGCTGCCGGTCACGAGGGCCTTGCCGCCGTTTTCGACATAGGCGCGCAACGCCGCTGCGGCCTTTTCGGACAGGCCGTTCTGCTCCGGCACCACCACGACGGGATACTGCGCTCCCCGCTCGATGAACATGGCCTCGTTCAGGATGTCCGCCGAATACCCGTTCTCGAGGACCGCGTGCAGCGCGCCTTCCATGGGATGGTTCTGCGTGCCGAAATTAAACAGCGGGTCGTTGCCGAGGTAATAGTGCGATTCACTGTGGAGGATGGCGACCTGCGGAACGGTCCCGGTGAGGAAGCAATACGCCTTCCGTGCGCGGCAGAACTCGGCAACCTCGGCGAACAGGTCCTGGTGCCAGGCCGTGAGACGTCCTGAGCGCTGCGGCTGGTTGTAGAAGAACACCGACCCGCCCTGAGCGAGCGTGCCCGCGACCTCCTGGCACAAATGCACGGGCGTCTTCATGGTCCAGGGCTGGTCGCCGGTGCGGAGAAACGTCCAGGCCATGAGGTTCCAGGGCAGTCCCCGGCTGGCCAGGAACCGCGCCTCGGCGCAGGCCCGCTCGGCGCCGAACGAGGGGTCGAAATCGCCGCTGAGGTAATCCACCGGCGCCGTGACGGGTTCCGGCTGGCGCACGCTGTACATCCAGTTGCTGCATACGGCAATGCCGGGTTTTCGCGCGTGCAGCGCTTCGGCATATTTCCGCACGTGTTCGGTGAACAGGTCGCGCTGGAACGCCAGCCAGGCCTGCCATTGCGGGTCGTCCGCCTGCTTCGGAATTTCGGTCACCCCGGTCCGTTTCGTGAACTCGGCCGTGCACCGTTCGCACCAGCAGGGCCGGCTGGCCCAGTTCTCGCCGTCGATCCAGACCCCGTCGATGTCATACAGGTCGATGACTTCAATCAACTGCGGGATCAGCAACTGCTCGGTGTACTCGCTCAGGGGGCAGGTGTAGTTCGCGTCTTTCTGGCCGTCGGCATGCACGTTGGCCCATTCGGGATGCAGCTCGAGCGCGCGGGTATCCCATACGCCCGAGTAGTGAATCGACAACGGGATGCCCATGTCGCGGGTGACCTGGCGCCAGATCGCGAGCGCGTCGTTGACGATCCCCGGCGACGGCGAACCAACCTGTGTCGGATATCCCGTGTATCCCGGGTGGCCCTTGCAGTCGTATTGGACGTAATCCGGCCGGACCTTCTCCAACTGTTCGCGGATCTGCTCGTAGGTGGTTTCCCGGCCAAGTTCGGTGTCTGTGGCGCCCGGGTGCAGGTCGTAATGGAGTCCGAAGAAGGCCGTTGCGGGCCATTTGGGCGCCGCGGCCTCGGGGACGGTTTCCTGGGCGGCGAGAATCAGGCATGCGGCAAGACTGAACATCATAGCTTTCTCCGTAAACCAACAGCATCACCGTGGCAGCAGCCGTCAGGGCCGTGAGAGATGGCCCCTCAGGGTGTACAGGACGTGCAAGCTACAGCTTTGCCAACGCCGTTTCAAACGGGCGATAGACGTCCTCCGAAAGCAGCACGAACCGCACGCGCTCGATACCCTCGTTTGCCCGGACAAAATCGGCCACGGTCTCGACGGCGATCCTGGCGGCTTCGGGGATGGGATAGCCATAGATGCCGCAACTGATGGCGGGAAACGCGATGGTCTTGGCCCCGTTTTCGAGGGCGACCTCGAGGCTGCGGCGGTAACAGCTCGCGAGCAACCCGGGTTCGCCGTGGTTGCCGTCCCGGTAAACCGGGCCGACGGTGTGGACGACGTATTTCGCGGGCAGCCTGCCGCCCGTGGTGATCTTCGCGTCGCCGGTGTCACAGCCGTTGAGTTTGCGGCATTCTTCCAGGATGGCCGGGCCCCCCGCGCGATGAATGGCGCCGTCGACGCCTCCGCCGCCGAGAAGACTCTCGTTGGCGGCGTTGACGATGGCGTCGACGCGCTCCCGGGTGATGTCGCCCAGCACGGATTCGAGGGTGGTTGCCCCAAACTTCTTTTCCATGGCTCGCCTCCTGCCCGGTACACCGGGACACCCGTGGATTGCACAGTAAAAGAGCAGTATAGCACAGGACAGGGCACCCGGAGCCCCCCGGCTTGCCCGCCATCGGTGAGAACCCCAATCTGGTGTGGGACCGGCGCCCTCGCCGGTCATTCCATAGAGAAGAAGAGACTGGCCACAGAGCGTGAAGACGCCGGAGAAGAGCGGGGACAGGTTGTCGCGCCGCGGACGGCGCCTGGGACCTGTCTCCGTTCCTGCGGCCACGAAGGGGCGAGCGAGAATCGCCCGGGGCACGTCACGCGGCCCGCGTGATGGGGTCAGTCCCGGGTTCTCATCTCCGCGTTGCGCTGGCGGTCGAGGAAGGCCCGCACGAAGGGCGTCGCGGGCTGATGGAGGATCTCGTCCGGCGAGCCGATCTGGTGGCAGGCGCCGTCTTTAAGCACGGCGATCCGCTGGGCGAGGGCGAGGGCCTCTTCCTGGTCGTGCGTCACGTAAATGGCCGTGATGCCCAGGCGCTTCTGGAGTTCGGCGAGTTGCTGGCGCGTGCTGAAGCGCAGCTCCGCGTCGAGGTTGCTCAGGGGTTCGTCGAGGAGGAGGATGCGCGGATGAACGGCCAGCGCGCGCGCGAGCGCCACGCGCTGCTGTTGTCCCCCGCTGAGCTCGGTCACATCGCGTTTGCCCATGCCGGCGAGCTGCACCAGCGCGAGCGACTCCTCGACGCGCGCCGCGAGCTCGGCCCGGGGCATTTTGCGCGCGCGCAATCCGAATGCCACATTTTCAAAGACGCTCATATGAGGGAACAGGGCGTAACTCTGAAACACCATGGCCGCGTTGCGTTTTTCGGGGGCGAGGTGCGTGACGTCGCGTCCGTCAAACGCGACCGTGCCGGAATCGGGTGTTTCGAGACCGGCGGCGATGCGCAGCGTGGTTGTTTTGCCGCATCCGCTCGGCCCCAGCAAGGCGAAGAACTCGCCTTCGGCGATGTCGCAGGTGAATTCGCGGATGCCGCCCCCCTCGGGAAAGATCCGCGAGACGTTCTGGAACTGTACGCTGCTCATCGGGCCCCGTAGACCTCGGCTTTCCACCGGTCGATGCGCGGCTTCTCCTGCGCGGCGAATTCGCGCCAGTCGATGTCCATGGCGTCGATGGTCTGTTCGGTCATCCACTGGGGCAGGGAGGCGGGATCCACGTCGTTCCGGGCGGGCACTTTGGCGTATGCGTGGGCCTGATGCGCCAGAGCCTCGGGGGTGGTGACGAATTCGTAGAAGCGCTCGGCCCATTCCCGGTGCGGGGCCCCCGCAACGATCGCGATGCCTTCCGTGATGACCGGCGTGTCCGGCGGCACGACGGTGTCGAGGGGATAGCCGTTGCGATCGCGCTGGAGGGCGATGTCGGCCAGAAGCCAGACGCTGATCAGGTTCTCGTTGCGTTTGAGGTGGTCGTAGAGCAGTTGCGGATTGCCCAGGTAGGCTTCCGTGGCCTCATCCAGGCGTTTCAGCCACGCGAGCCCCTCGTCTTCCGACGGAGCGCGGAGCATCATCGCGCAAAGGAACGTTCGCATGGTGCCGGACGGCAGCGGTTCGCGCAGCGTGATCATGTTGTGCCACTCGGGTTGGAGCAGGTCGTCCCAGGTCTGCGGAACCGTGTCCTTGCTTCGTCCGCGGCTGTTGAACACGATGGCCAGCGGGGACAGGTAGGTCCCGTACCAGCGGTGTTCGCCGTCCCGGTACGCCGCGTCCACCCGATCGGCCCACGACGGCTGATAGGGCGCGAGTAAGCCGTCCGCGGCGGCCTGGATGAACATCGAGGACGGCGCGCCCCACCAGATATCGGCCTGGGGATTGTTCCGCTCGCCTTTGATCCGTTCGTAGACCTCCTGCGAGCCCATGTCGAGGCATTGCACATCCACGCCGGGGTATGCCGCCTCGAATTTCGCCTCGTAGTCGCCCAGCACGTCAGGACCATGCGGGCTGTAGACCAGCAGCATATCCTTCGGCGGCGAACAGCCCGCGAGGGCAAGCAGGACGCCCGGGAGCAGCCCGCCGAGAAGCCGGACCACCGCGGGGCAGACCCCGGTATGCCGCGCGAATCGTCTAAACAGCGCCGTGTGTGTGCTCATGCGGTTCACTCAATGCTTCCCGGTGCGGGCCGGCCGGAACGCCGAAAGCAGGAATGTGCGGTAGATGCGGTAGGAATCGCGCAGCCGGTTGAAATGGGACGAGCGGTTGCCTTCTTCATAGATGGTCCTGATGGGTTCGGAGACCAGGCGGTAGCCTTCCCGCGCGGCCTTCACGAGAATGGCCATCTCCGTCTCGTAGCGCCCGCCCGGAATGGTCGCGAGGACATCCTCCACAAACCGGCGTGAATGGATGCGGTAGCCCGATTGGGTGTCGGGGATCGGCTGGCGCAGGAGCGCCCGCGTCAGACCCGCCGTGAGCGAGTTGCCGAACCAGCTCGTCCACGGAACCTCCTGGCGCTGAAATGTGCGGGCGCCAATGAGCAGGTCGGCGTCATGCTCGACAAACGCCGCATACAGGTGCGGGAGCTCTTCGGGGTCGTGCTGCCCGTCGGCATCGAGAATGACCACCGCCGCGACGTCCGGCGATTCCAGGGCGGCCTGGAATCCCGCGAGCATGGCGAATCCTTTGCCGCGGTTTTCGTCGAAGGTCACGATGGTCGCGCCCAAATCATCGACCGACTGCGCCGAACCGTCGGTGCTCCCGTCGTCAACGATGTAGACCCGGTCCAGGAATTTCTCGAGCTTCTGGACCACGGCGCGGATGCGGCCTCCCGCGTTGTAACACGGGACCACCGCGGCCAGCCTCGCGCGCATGGCGCCCGGGTCATGTCGGGTTGCGTCGTTCATGGCCCGTATTGTAGCCGTGCGGCCCGTTCGCGGCAATCACTCTGGTCGCGGGACGCCTGCGGGCCCCGGAGGCCGCCTGTCCCGCCTTCGGGGGGTTGCCGCGGGCGCGGGGCGTTCCTGTATAATGCTGGTTTGAGCGCCTGAGAAGGACCATTCAACCCGGGCAGTGCAGAAGGGAAAAGCCATGTTTCCAAAGCCGGACGAAGCCTTGATCGAGCAAGCCTATTTCAACGCGCAGGAAGTCTACGCTCAATATGGCGTGGATACCGCGCGGGCCTTGGAGCGCCTGAGCGCGATTCCGATTTCCCTGCATTGCTGGCAGGGAGACGACGTCGCAGGTTTCGAGCACGTCGAGGCGGTTTCCGGCGGCGGGATCCAGGCCACGGGCAACTATCCGGGCAAAGCGCGGACGCCGGACGAGCTTCGGCAGGACGCCGAGAAGGCATTGAGCCTCATCCCCGGCAAGCACCGGTTCAACGTGCACGCCATGTATGCCGAAACCGGGGGCAAAAAGGTGGAGCGAAACGAGATTCAGCCCGAGCATTTTCAGGCATGGATCGACTGGGCAAAGGCCAATGGCCTGGGGATGGACTTCAATCCCACCTGTTTTGCCCACCCGAAAGCCGACGACGGCTTCACCCTCGCGCACTACGACAAGGGCATTCGCGAATTCTGGATCGAACACTGCATCGCCTGCCGGAGAATCGGGGAGCACATCGGCCGTTCCCTGGGAACGCCGTGCGTCACCAACGTGTGGATTCCGGACGGGTTCAAGGATATCCCGGCCGACCGGCGGACGCCCCGTGCGCTCCTGAAGGAGTCGCTGGACGCGGTATTCGCGGAGGCCATTGATCCAAAGTACAACCTGGACGCCGTCGAGTCGAAGCTGTTCGGGATTGGGTCCGAATGCTATGTGGTGGGTTCGCACGAGTTCTACATGGGGTACGCCCTCGAAAAGCGGAAACTGTTGTGCCTGGACGCGGGCCATTTCCATCCCACCGAAGGCATTGCCGACAAGATCTCGTCGGTGCTGCTGTATCTGGACGAAATCCTGCTGCACGTGAGCCGCGGGGTGCGCTGGGACAGCGATCACGTGGTGATTCTGTCCGACGAGCTGCGGGCGATTGCCGAGGAGATTGTGCGTCACGACTACCTGCAGCGGGTGCACATCGGCCTGGATTTCTTCGACGCGAGCATCAACCGCATTGCCGCGTGGGTCACAGGCACGCGCGCCATGATCAAGGCGTTGCTGCTTGCCCTGCTCGAGCCCTGGGAGAAGCTGGCCGAGCTGGAACGCGCGGGGGACTACACGGGGCGGCTTGCACTTCTCGAAGAGCTGAAGACGCTGCCGTTCGGCGCGGTCTGGGATTATTACTGCCGGAAACTCGAGGTCCCGGCCGGCAGCGCGTGGATCAACGTCGTGAAGCAGTATGAGAAGGACGTGCTCGCAGCCCGGGGATAGCCGTTGGGCTGTGACGCGTGCCGGGAAGTGGAGCATCCTGGCGGCCGGGCCGCGTATGGAACGGGCCGGCCGCGAGCCGAGAGGACAGCATGGACTGGTACTACGCCGAAGGGACGAAACGGGTAGGGCCCCTGGACGGACGCCAGATGGGCCAACTGGCGCAGCAGGGCAAGATCACCCCGGAAACGCTGGTGTGGCGCGAGGGGCTTCCCAGCTGGGTGGCCGCGAAGAAGGTCGCGCCCAACCTGTTCCTGGGGGTGGCGCCGCAACCCCCCAAACCGGCAGAGGCCCCTCCAAAACCAGGCGCGGGCGCGTCAAGCGTCACACTCGAACCGGGGAGTCCCCTCAATCTCCAGATCAATCTGGTGGACACGCTCGGCGACCTGAGCGGGGGGCCAAACCTCCTGGGCGATCTGGGCGACCTCTCCGGACTCCGGGGTCTGGGCGCGCTGGGTGAAACCGCGGGACCTGTGGCCAGTCCGGTGGTCGGGGAAGAGTTCGTGTGTGCCGCCTGCGGCGTCATGAAACCCAGCGCGGAAGCCGTGACCTTTGAAGGGAAGGTCTTGTGCCGGCAATGCGGCCGCAACCTGGGAAAGGACGGGGGCCCCGCGTACGCCGAGGGGGAGACGTTCTACAAGGAAAAGGTCAAGCGGCATCCAGTACGTGACTTCCTGGCCTTTTACAAACGCAATTCCCTCCAGTTCATCCTGACCGGCGTTGCGCTGGGCGTCCTGCTGGTGATCGTGTTCTTGCGTCTGGCCGGGGCGTTTACGCCCGCGGGTTACCTGGTGTTCGTCCTGGCGGCGGCGGTGCTGGGTGTGGCGTATACCGGGAACGGCCTGGGCCGCGCGTACGGGCGGACCGTCTTCATTGCCACGGTGCTCGCCCTGGTTGGCGAGTTGTTTCTCTATCGGGGGAGCGGATTGCTCCTGATTGGCGCGCTCTCGTTTCTCGCGGCGCACGGGACCTTTCTCATAGCGTTCTGGATGCGCGGCTTCTCGCTGGGCTGGAGCATTGGCGCGGCGATCCCGTTGCTGGGCATCAGCGCGGCGAGCTATCTCTGGCTCCATCCCGACGCGTCGGTCGAGATGGAAATTGCGCTGATCGGATACGGTCTGGTGTTGACCACCATGACGATATTCGGCATTGCGACCATCGGCGCGGGATGCGGGTATCTCATTCTACTGGGGTCGATTGCCTTCTACGTATCCGACCTGGTGTTTGCCCGCGCGCTGGTGTTCGATCTGCGCGCGGGCCTGGGCAACACGCTGTGCGCGCTTCCCCTTCGCCATATTGCGCTGATCCTGTATGCGTTCAGCATCTCGATGGAACGGGAACAGGGCATCCTGCAGGAAGCGCAGATGCGCGCCGCTCAGAGCGCGACCGCCCAGCCGTACGATCCGCTGACCCACTTCTAGGAGTCAGCTCCGGCCGGACAGGGCGTGTTCGAGGTCGGCCGCGATGGATTCGGCGAGCTTGCGGTTGGTGAGGTGTTTCGCGACGGGGCAGGTCTTCCCCTCGGTGGTTTTGATCTCGACGTTGAAGTACGTCTTGTTGCCGGACTGCATGCCGAAACCCGCGCGGATGGCCTCGATGTCGGCGTAATAGAAGGTCTTTCGCCGGGCCATGCCCAGAATGCGGCTGGTTACGGTCAGGACCTGGAAATCCACGTCCAGCTGCTGGGAACCAAACCACAGGTCGGCGACGGCCGCTCCAAGCATCAGCCCGATCAGGCAGAAGATGGCCGTCATCAACAGGGGCGCGCCGAGCATGGCCAGCGTGACGCAAATGCCCACCCAGACCGCAAAGAAAACGGTCAACAGGGCGGCCGCGCCTTTCAGGCGGGCCATGGTGAAATCGTAGCGCCGTCCGCCAGACGCCAGGGGCGTGCGAAATATGCCCGCGGCCTGCAATTCCCGGTCGAGGTCGAAGGAGTCCTCCCCGGTCTCGATGGCGGGCTCGCCGGCGGGGGAATCGGCCCGGCTCTCCAGCGTATGGAACACCGGCACTTCAAACTGGGCGCTGAAATCGACGCCCGGCGTGGCCGCGGTCGCCTCGAGACGCCAGAGGATGCGGTCGCTGGGGGTGTCGTCGTCGGTCTGTTCAGCGTCAAAGGGGATGGCGAACTGAACGGGAATGGCGGTCTCGGCCATGTCCAGTTTGAGCGCGTCGCGCTGTATTGTGCGGGTGTCCTGCCAGAGAATCCGTTCCTCGGTGCTGCGGTTCTTGCCGGTGCCGGTGCTCCATCTGCGGATGCAATTCAGGGTGAGGTTGACGCCGTCTTCGGGCCGCAGCCGGGCCTTGGTGCGGATGACCCCGGCGAGCGGGCCGCCGAGCACCCCCGGCACCGACGCCATTTCGAACAGGGAGTCGCCGTACTTTCGCCAGCGCACTACCGCGACAACCGCCCAGGCGGCCAGGCCAAGGCCCACCGCGGGAAACAACAGCGCCAGCAGGACGGCCGTCTGGCCGTCGCGCAGCCCCTGCGGCACGATGAATGCGGCCAGCGGAAACGTTATCAGGTTCCAGAAACCGGCAAACAGGAGTGCGGCAAAGGCGATGGCCCTGTTGGACGAGTTGATGGTTCCGGAGGCCCAGGCGGTGTTCCATTGCCACGGTTGCCCGGGATACTGTTCGCGGAGGCGGTTTTCGTTGCGGACGCTGCGGCGTCCGTACAGGGCCCCGGCGATCATCCCGATGCCGGCGCCCCCGAACGCCAGCATGAATACCGCGTACAGCAAGAGGGTTCCGGGGCGGAGCTGGCGGTACAACACGGCCTGGGAGGGGTTCTCCGGGTTCACGAAGCACCGGAACGGAATGTCCGTGCCTTCGTAGTGCGTTAATTCGCGGTCGATGTCCTGCTGAAACGAACCGATGTTGTCCGACCCGCTCTCGATGGCAACGCGATCGCTGGTGTACTCGTGTCCGGCGTACGTGTAGCGGTAACGGGCCGTGGCCCGGTAGGTGGAACCGTCGGAATCGTGGGAGGTTTCGAGCGCGGCTTCGAGGATGAACGCGGGCACCTCCTCCCACTGGCGCATGTCACGCCAGGTCCAGAGCGTCGATGCCATCAGGCAGGCCATGAACAGGCCGACGCCGGCAAAGGGGAGGGCAAACAGGATGAGGCATCCCGTGCCGCTTTTCGTGGCGCCGATGGTGATTCCCATGAAATCCGCCTCCGCCCGGGGTGAATCCGGCCCGCAGTATACCCGCGGCGCGATGCGGGCGAAAATGGAATCTGCGGGGTCAACGCGGCGTGCCGGCCAGGCGCGCAATAATGTCCACGATATCGGCCGCGGTTCGCGCGTGGGCGTCGGCGTGTTGAAGCTCCGTTTCGCCGCCGTATCCGTAATCGGCGGCGATGGCGTACGCGCCGTTGGCCCTGGCGGCATCGATGTCGCTGGCGCGGTCGCCCACGACGGCCGCGGGCCGCAGCAGGATGGTGTTCATGATGTGACGGACCATCGCGGTCTTGTCGGCGAACCCGTGGCCGATGCAGGCGTTGAGCTGGAAGTACTTTCGCAGGCCGAGCTCATTCAGAACCCGGGCGAGATAGGGCACGGAAGCGTTGGTGCAGGTCGCCAGGGCGTGCCCGGCCCGTTTCAACGCCTGCAGGGCCTCCAGCGCGCCCGGAAAAAGCGTTCCGGCTGTTGCAATGAGTTCGAGTTCCCGGTCATTGACCGCCTCGACGATGTGGGCGGCTTTCCGGGGGGGGCACAGGCTCGCCAGCCAGGCCTCATACGCCTGTACCGGCAGGCCGAAGGTCTGTCGAATGGCCTCCTCCTCCGGCGCCTTCAGGCCGTAGGCGCGAAAGACCTCACGAATCGCCGGCACGGTGACGCGTTGCGATTGGAGCAGCGTTCCGTCAATGTCGAAGATGATGAGCGTTGAATGCGGCAAAACTCCCTCCCGATTAACCCTTCGTTCTCCGATGGCCAGTGGACCGGCCGGCTCGCGGGGCTGCAATGCTATCATTCCGGGGCGGTCGATTTGAAATCCGTGCCGGTTTCCGCCCTGAATCGAGTTGCAGACGCGGCCGGGGACAGGCATGATGACCGCCACTGCCAGACAAAGAAAAACCGGGAGATGGCGATGGCGTCTCGCAAGGAACGTGTCAGGAAAGCACTGATCCGGACGGGTCCGGACCGGGTGCCCGTGTTCATGTGGTTTCACCCGTCGACGGCCCGGCGGCTGGGCCGGCTGCTGGACATCCCGGCGGGGGCCGTCGCGGAGGCCTTTGGTGACGATATCAGGCAAACGTGGGTCAACAACAATTACGCGATGGAAGGGGTGGTGCACGAGCACGAGAACGAGTCGCACACCGATGATTGGGGCATTACCTGGACCCGGCAGGGGGACTTCAACCAGATCACCCGGTTCCCCCTTGCTGACGCGTCGCCGGACGAGGTGCGGCAATACCGGTTTCCGGAAGACGCGATGGCGTTTCTGCTCTCCCGGATGGACCCGGTCGTCGCGCGGGCGGACGAGTTCTTCATCGGCTGCGATGTCTCGCCCTGCGTGTTCGAGATGTACTGGCGGTTGCGCGGGATGGAACAGACCATGGTTGATCTGGCCGCGCACGCCGGGCTTGCGGACACGATGCTGGGCCGCTGCGCGGACTTTGCCGTGAGGCTGTCCGAGGCGGCCTGCGCGCGTTTTCCGCTGGACTGGTTGTGGACGGGTGACGACGTGGCCGGCCAGCAGGCCATGCTCATGAGTCCGGCTCTATGGCGCGCTTTGATCAAACCGCATCTCAAACGTGTCGTGGACGTGGGCATCAACCACGGCCTCCCCGTCGCCTACCACTCCTGCGGCGCGGTACGCGACATCATCCCGGATCTCATCGAGCTGGGAATCGATGTGCTCAACCCCGTTCAATGCAACTGCCCCGGCATGGCGCCCGCGGAACTGAAACGCGAGTTTGGCGAAGACCTCGCGTTCATGGGCGGCGTCGATACCCAGCATCTGCTGCCCATCGCGACGGCCGGGGAAGTCTACGCCGCGACCGCGCGTCTCATCGAAACCATGTCCTCGGACGGCGGGGGATACATCCTGGCGGCATCGCACACGGTTCCGCCCGAGACCCCGGACGACAATATCTTCGCCATGTACCGGGCCGCGGGGATCTCGCGCGAAGAGATCGGTGACCGCGCCGCCGCGATTCGGGCGTCATTGGCCTGAGGCCGGGCCGCGGCCAGTCCCTCCGGGGTTGACGTCACGGCAGATGGGGTCTGTCGGTCACGTCCCTTCCGGCATGACCCGGTTCCACCAGCGAGACCTGGATGGGACTCAGCGTGTCGAGGTGAATGTCGCGCTGCGGATAGGCGATGGAGATGCCGGCTTCGCGGAACAGGCGGTCGATGCGGAATCGAACGTCGCTGCACACCACGCGGAAATCCATCGGCCGGCCCACTTCAAGCCAGAAGTTCACCGTGAACAGCAGGGTGCTCTCGCCGAAATCATCGAAAAAGACCGTGGGCTCGGGCGTCTTGAGAATCTTGCCATGTTCGTGCACCGCCTTTTCGAGGAGTTGCGCGACCTCGCGCGTGGGGGAGCCGTAGGCCACGCCGACGCTCACCGAAAAGCGCAGGATGGTGTCGGAGAGGGTCCAGTTCACCACTTTCTGCTCCAGGAACATGCTGTTGGGCACGAGGATGTCGATCCCGTCGAACAGTTTCACCTGGCAGCACCGGCTGCCGATGTTCATGACGCGTCCACGTACGCCTTCGACATCGACAATGTCGCCCTCTTTGATCGGACGTTCAATGAGCAGAATGAGCCCGCTGATGAAGTTGTTGATGAGCGTCTGGGCGCCGAAACCGACGCCGATGGCCAGCGCGCCGCCAAAAAACGCAAAGACGGTGAGCGGAATCTCCACGGTGCTCAGCGCGAACAGCAGAACCACCAGAATGAGACCGTAATAGATGCCCTTTTCCAGCGAGGCTGCGAATCCTTCGTCGGCGTGGAAACGCGCCAGCACAAACGAGCGGCTTCGGCGGGCCACCTTCTTGCTCAAGTACAGTCCAACCAACAGAATCAGGAACGCCATGACGATCTTGTTGATCGTGATGGACGATTCCTGGACGCTGAAGAGCGGGAAGGTCCACACGCTCCACAGGCGTTTGAGGAAATCCCTGGCGATGCTGATGGCCGCTTCCCACCGGGACGTTTTCTGCTGGTGGGCCTCGAGTTCGCTCTGCCAGTGCCGCAGCAGGCGCACGAGGTCGTTGATTTGCGCCACGCCGCGGCGGAACACGGCCTCACGCCGCTCGAGCGATGCCAGTTCCTCGCGCGCCAGGGCTTCGTCGCCGAAATCCGGGCGCCATGCCGCGAGGCGGCTTTGCAGATTGCCGACCAGCGTCTCGGTCTTGCGCAGATTGGAATCGAAGAACTTGCGCCAGCTCTCGATGCCCTGGATGCGCTCGGTGATCACGCGGCGTACGCCATCGAGCTCGGCATAGTCCTCGGTGTGGGCGAATTCGTACCGCTGCCTCCAGAGCGAGGAGTGCGTGTTCCGGATGCTTATCATCATCTGGAGGGCGTCCACCTCGGCGGTGGCGGTTTCGGCGATGGCCTGGCGCACTTCGAGCGTGCGTTCCAGGCGCGCCACGCCGGACTGCCGCTTCTCCTCTTCCTGCGGGTCGGAGGCGGGGGCGGCGTCCCTGGCCGCGCGGAGCTCGTCGCGGGCCCTGGTCAGGGCATCGTCGGCGTCGGTCTTCTTCTCGCGCGTCTTTTCCAGTTCCTCGTTGATTTTTTCCAGTTCCTGAGTGGCATTCTCGAGTTTCTGTTCGAGTTCTTCAGGCAGGAACGGGGCGTTCTGAATCGCGACGGCGAGTTTCTTCTGGGCGAATGCCCGCGCGGTGAGATGAAACTCAATGGACTCGCGCAGACCGAGCGCGTCGTCTTCAAATGCATCCAGGGTGGCCTGGGCCGTCAGCCGGGCGATGCGGGCCTTATCGGCCTGCCATTGGACCCCGCGGAGGTCCGTGGAGGGGCTCGCGCTTTCCAGGGCCTTAGCCGCTTCGCGCTGTTCCCTCTCCGCGGTCTCCAGCCGGTCGTTCAGTTTGCCGAGATACTCCTCGATCACGGTCAGCTGGTCTCGGGCCGCCTGGACCGAGACATCCGCCGCGAAGACCTGGTCGCGCAGTTCGTCCACGAAATCGACGGTGTACGGCGGGGGTCCTGGAATCCCTGCCAGGCCTCGACTTGCGCCCCCAGGTCCGCGCGGGATTCGCGGGTTCGCTGCAATTTCTCGAGCACGGAGATGTTGCGTTGATAGGCCTGGAACAGGGAATGGAGCAGGGTGCTGCGCTCTTCGATCTCGTTTGCGTCGACCCCGAACTGCTGGATGGCTTCCGCGGCGTTGACGGCCTGCGCGCTTTCGTAGTGGCTGCGCGCAACGTCGAGCTTCTTGCGCAACGCGTCGATCTGTTCGTTCAGGGGCGGTTCGGGCTGTTCCGCGGCGTGGGCGCCGGGGGCGCCGTTCGACCCCGACAACAGGTCCTGCAGCTCCTGGGTCAACTGACCCTGCGCCGGCCGTGCGCCTCCGAGGAGAAGGAGGATGGCGAACAGGCCGGAAAGAAGCAGCGCCCGCCTGAACGACGAACGGGGCGGCGTTTTCTGATGCGTCATGCTTGAATCCACGTGTAGTTGCTCCGCTGAACCGATGTCAGGAATACTTCACATCCCGCCGCTTACCAGTCGGCCACCGACCCGTCTTCGTGAAACAGGCGGGGGGTATCCCAATCCTTCCAGGGCATGGCGCGCACGGCGCGTTCGTCGACGTCGATGCTCAACCCGGGGGCGTCGGGCAGGTAGACGTGCCCGTCTTTTACGGTCAGGGGCTGTTTGAGGTAGCCCTCGCCCAGCGAGCCATGCTCCTGAATGAGAAAGTTGGGCGTGCTCAGCGCGAAATGCACGCACGCCGCCAAGGCGACCGGACCCAGGGGGCAATGCGGCGCGACCGCCAGATAATGCGTATCCGCCATGGCGGCGATCTTCTTCACTTCGGTGAGCCCGCCCGCGTGGGCCAGATCGGGCTGAAGAATGGCCGCCGCCTGCTTTTCAATGACCTCGCGGAACCCGTGCCGGCCATAGAGCCGTTCCCCGGTAGCGATGGGGATGCGTGTCGCCCGCTTCACCGCAAGCAGGGCATCCACGTTTTCGCATTGCACCGGTTCCTCGATGAAAAACGGCCGCAGGGGCGTCAATACATCGGCCAGGGCAATGGCCATGGGCGGCGCGATGCGGCCGTGGAAATCGAGGCCGATATCGGCGTCGCCCGCGCCATCGCGGGCCGCCGCCACGCGCGCCTCGACCCTCTTGAGCACGTCCAGCCCGTCCACGGTTTCGGTCGCGTCCACGGGGCAGAATTTCATGGCCGTGAACCCCCGTTCCACGCAGGCGCGCGCGGATTCGCGGAGTTCGGCCGGATCGGTCCCGCCGCAGCCGCCGTAGATCCGGACCTTCGTGCGGCACGCGCCTCCGAGCAGCTTGTAGGCCGGCAAGCCCTGCATCTTGCCGAAGATGTCCCATAGCGCCATATCGACCCCGCTCAGCGCGCTCATGAGGACAGGTCCGCCCCGGTAGAATCCCGCCCGGTACATGCTCTGCCACAGGAACTCGATGCGCGTCGGATCTTCGCCCACGAGAATGCGGGCCAGCTCGCCCACGGCCGCCACCTGGGTGGCCGCATGGCCTTCGAGCGTAGACTCGCCCCATCCTGACACGCCCTCGTCGGTGTCCACCTTGCAGAAGGCCCAGCGGGGCGGCACGGGGAACGCTTCCACCTTGGTGATCTTCATGAGTTGGCTCCAGCGCCAGATTCGCAGCGCACAGAGATTGTGAGCAAGTCGCGCGGGAAGTTCAATAGAATTCGGTTGTGCGGGGCGCGCCACGGCGCGCCCCGCGGCGCTGCAAACTGCCCACGCGCCCGGCAATGGCCCAACAGCACGCCGCGCGAACCGCCGGACGGTACCCAGGGGGCATTCCGCCGCTCAGTCCGCGCCGGACGATGGCGGCGGCCTCTCCTGCTAGACGAATTGCTGGGTGCGGTTGATGACCATGTCCTGCCAGTCTTTGGTCAGGGTAGCGAAACGGGCCGACCACCCGGCAATGCGGACCGACAGGTTGGGGTATTTCTCGGGATGGCGCTGTGCGTCGAGCAGCATCGCCGAATCGACCACGTCGGTGTGCATGAACCAGCCGCCGAGGTCGACAAACGCCCGGGCGAGCGCCGCCATCGCGTCGATGCCCGCCTCGCCCTTGACGCTGTCCGGGTGGAGTTTGAGTTCCACGGTGGCGCCGTTGGGGCTGCGGGTGAAATCGAGCTTGCAGTAGGATTTCAGGACGGCGGTGGGCCCTTCCCGGTCGGTTCCGGGCGACGGGGAGCAGTTGGTCGCCAGGAGCTCGCCCCGGTGGTGCCCGTCGGGAGACGGGCCGGTGTTCCTCCACTCGATTTCGCGGCCGAAGGTGCTGATTCCCGCCGGGCGCAGCACGCCGTTGCGCTCGGTCACCCGCGCCACGAGGTCCGTGTAATCATTGAACACCCGGATGGCCATGGCGTCGGCGTCGTCATTGTCGTTGCCGTAGAAGGTCGAACGGTTCAGCACGAGCCGCCGGAGGTTCTCCTGGCCGTCCCAGTCGTTGCGCACGACGTCGAGAAACTCGGGCAGCGTGACGTACTGGTCTTCGTAAACCAGTTTCTTGATGACGTGCAGGCTGTTGGCGACGTTCGCCAGACGGCCCATGTGCGCCGCAAACACGGTGTAGACGGCGCCGCGGTCGTAGTACGAACGGCCTGTTTCGACGCAGCCGTCGACGAACATCGACACGAGCGGCGTGGGAATGCCGTTCAGCGCCCAGCCGTCGGCCGCGCGGTGGTGGTCGTCGATGGCGTGCGCCAGGCGTTCGAGGCAGGCGGCGTACAGAGCCTCGAAGTCCGGGTAGTCCACCGGGTCGCCGCCGCGCAGGGCGAGCGCGTCCTGCAGAATGGTCAGGCCGTCAAAGGGGCGGTAGATGAAACAGGTCTTGCCGGGGATGATGGTCTCCCAGCAGCCGTCGTTGGCGAAGGCGCGGGCCTCTTCGAGCGGGTAGCCGAATTTGACCAGCCCCTCGATCACGACCTCCTCGTTGTAGGCCGCGACGATGCCGCCGCCGTGCCGTTGCACCTCCGCCATGCGGCGAAGCAGGCGCTCGGGGGTGTTGCGGTTGAGCCGGACGGCGATCGGGAAATCGCTGATGTGCAGTTCCTCGACCACGTCGAGCACGAGGTAGGTGACGTCGTTGGTGACGTCCGTGCCGTCGGGTCCGATGCCGCTGAGCACGATGTTCTGGTAATGCTGGGCGTCGCCGGAGCCGCGGGTCTCAAACGCGCCAATCCACTCGCAGCCCTTAATCCAGAAATGGGCCAGGAGTTCGCGCGCCTCGTCCAGGGTGATGCGCCCTTCGGCGAGGTCGCGTTCGAGGTAGGGTCCCAGCATGGCGTCAAGGCGTCCGATGCCCGACCACGTGCCCATAAGCCGCTGGAACGCGTACATGAACCACAACGACTGCACGGCTTCGCGGAAGGTCTGGGGCGGGTTTTCGGGGACATTGCGCAGGGCTTCGCGCACATCGAGGTAATGCTGCCGCTGTTCGCCCGCCGACGCCTCAGCGAGCCGGGTGAGTTCGTCCATATAGCGCTGGTGCCAGACCCCGGCCGCGTCCAGGCACAGGAGCATGGCTCGCAGCACGTCTTCGCTGCTGCGCGGTCCCGGGCAGAAATGGGCGGTATTGCCCCGGTTCGAGGCGTCCGCGAGCGCGGGCCGGCCGTCCGCTTCGCTGACGCGCCAGAGGCCGGTGGTATGGTCGTCCGCGGTCCAGGGTATGCCCGGCGCTATCTCGCGCAGGGTATTGGAGATGCGCACTTCCGCGATGGCCCCGTGGCACCCGATGCCGCCGGGCGGATAGGCGCCGAAATAGAGTGCTCCGGCGCCGGCGTCGGGCGCGCCCGTGGCCTGGACCGGTTTATCCGCGACGCGTTCGCCATCGACATACAAAACGGCCCGCGCCCCGTCAAACGTCATGGCAAGCTCGTGCCAGGCGCCGTCGGCGATGAACCGGTCCGACGTGATCTCGGCGGGGGTATAGCCGGGAAGATACGCGCTGAAACAGCCCGTTCCGGCATACGAGTACAGTTCCCAGTGCCGGTTGCTCTCCTTGTTGCGATTCAGCACCAGCACGTTGAACCCGTCTTTGGAATCGATCCGGGCGCGGCATTCGACCGTGAGGGGCGGGGTGTCGTACTCGGCGCGGGGGGCTGCCGCGGCCCAATGCGCGGCCTGCCCGCTGGTGCAGAATATCCGGCCCTGCGGGCCGTCGGCGAGGCAGCCGGGCGCGGCATACGGGGCGTCGAATCCGCCGCGGGCCAGGCGTTCCTCGATGCGCCGCCGGAGACCCTGGTAGCCTTCATTCATGATGCGGTCGAATCCCAGCGTGGTGTGGCTGACGCTTGAGATGCCCGCCACGGGGGTTTGATGCCCGGCGGCTTCAATCAGCGTTGCCGAGCCCACCACCTTCTCGCCGGGGAGAATGCGGAGCGGCGCCCGTTCCGCGACCAGTTGACACGCCTTCGCGTACCGGATGTCCGGTGAAAGCGCCGCCGTCGCGCTCTCGTCGAGCGCGAAATCCGCCTTGACCATCGAACGGCCGTGTTCGCCGCTGATGGCGCGGTCCGCCAGCTCGTGCGTCAGAGCCGACAGGCGTTGAGGCGAGGCCGGCCGCCACGCCGCGCCCCAGTGCTGAAGCGCGGCTTCGGCCTGCGGACGGGCCGCCGCGCCGCCCATCCAGTACAACCCGCCGCCCAGCGCGGTCATCCGCGATACGGCGCCCACGAAATCTCTGCGGCTCATGCTCTTGCGCTGTCCCGGCATGCGATCTCTCCTGTCCGGTTATGAAAGGGCATACCAATCCACCGGAATTATACACCAAACGCTGAGTCTGTTCTCCTCAGGCCGGATTCTTCAGGCAGGAGTCCACCCATTTCCGGAGGGCGTCGCGGGCGGAACTGGGACGGAGAATCCATGCGTCGTTGTGATTGCGGAATCCGGTGGGCATGAAGGTGAAGGGGGCGTCCGCGCCGCGCGAGAATCCGGCCAGAATCACCGCGGACGGGTCACCAGCAGGGGCAGGATAAACAGGACCAGCGTGCGCAGTTGAAGGTCACCCGGCATGTGAATCCCTTCCCGGCAACTTCAAACGCATGTTGTTCGCCGACGCGCCGCTCTTTTTGAAAACGGCACGTAAACGCTTACCAGTCCGCACGGCGCGGCGAACGGGGTCCACAGCCGCCGACCGTACCGCCGAACCTGCCGGACGGACCGGGCGTTTGAACCGTTGCGGGCACGCCGCAGGCGGGGGGCGCGGCCCGATCCTCACCTAGCACAATACTACCTGTATAGGTAAGCGATTACCTATTTAGGTGTTGACATTGGCCGCGTTGTGGGGTAGTCTCCCGCACTTTCACGGTCGTATCGCGTACGGAACACGCGTATTAGACACGACTCGCGAGCGCATTTGCAAACGCAGTACGAACCAGGACAGACAGAAAAAGGAGACCAACATGAAGAAGATTCGCAACGTGGGGTTCACACTAATCGAGTTACTGGTGGTGATCGCCATCATCGGGATACTGGCGGCCATCCTGCTGCCGGCGCTGGCGCGCGCGCGCGAAGCGGCCCGGCGGGCCTCCTGCGCCAACAACCTGAAACAGATCGGGCTCATGCTCAAGATGTACGCCAACGAATCGAAGGGCGAAAAGTATCCGCCCATGCTCCGGTACACCTCGCTGGCCGATCCGGACGATCCGGCGTCGTACACGTCGCAGTGCGGCCTGACCAATCCGCCGGTGGATCCCCTGTCGGGCGGCGATGCCGAGTTCATATTTGACGGGCCTTCGGTGATTCCCGAATACCTGACCGATCCCAACGTGATCCTGTGCCCGTCGGACTCGTCGGGTGCGGGCCTGGTCGAATCGGGCCGCTTCAACGTGAACGGCGACCCGGACGGCATGCTTGACCCCTGCGCCATTTCGGCCATTTCGTACATGTACGTGGCCTGGGCGCTCCAGGGGAAGGAAGACTACATGAACGCGGGGGTCGATGAGAACGACACGTACGGCCTGACGCCCTTCGGCACGCCGGACACGGTGTCGAACGGATTCATCCTCGCGATCAACACCATCCTGACGGAGTCCGCCAACGGAAATCCGGAGATTTTCGAGCAGGATGTCACGTACGTCAACGATTACGGCACCCGGACGCTCTACCGGCTCCGGGAAGGGATTGAGCGGTTCTTTGTCACCGACATCAACAATCCTTCCGGGTCGGCGCTGGCCCAGAGCGAGCTGGCGGTGGTGTGGGACCTGATCAGCACCGAGGTTTCGGAATTTAACCATGTTCCCGGGGGAAGCAACGTGCTGTACCTCGACGGGCACGTGGAATTCGTGCGGTTCCCCGGCGATTTCCCGGTCACCCGGGCATTCGCGGGCGTGATCTCGGCCTTCTGAGGCTTCCGCAGGGCGTATACAGCAGACCGGAAGCGCTTCCCCGGGGAAGCGCTTCCGGTCGCTATCATTTCCAGCGCGCGCGAAGGGGGGCGCCGCTATTCGTCGAGCTTGAGGATCTCGACTTTGCGAAACTCGACGGGATGGCTTTCGGACTGCAGCGAGATCGTGCCGCCGGTGAGCATGGGCTTCTGTCCCGCGTCGAGCAGTTTCCTGGCGTCCTCATCGCTGTCGTCGAGCTGCGGGTCGGTGTACGTCAGGACGGTTTCTCCGTTGATGATGTGTTTGATGGTGTTTCCGCGAACCTCGACCTCCGCGGTCACCCACTGGTCGCCATGGCAGGTTTTCGAGGTGGAGTTGATGCAGTGCTTCTTCTCGAGTTTACCGTCGATGACGACGTGGGTGCCGGGCGTGCAGAGGTTGCCGGTGGTCCGCTCGTCTGAACCGGAGCCGCCCAGCAACTGCACTTCGATGGACACCGGGAAGCTCTGGTCTTTGGCCATGCTCTGGGGCGTCTGCCCGTGGATCATGATGCCGCTGTTGCGGAAGGCCCAGCCGGCCCCGCCCTCGGCCTGTTCGCCCACGAACCGGTATTCTACCCGCAGCCGGTAGTTCGTGAACGGTTCCTTATAGAACAGGTGCCCGAACTGGCCGTCAAACGGGCCGTAACCGTCGTAGCTCACCTTGATGACGCCGTTTTCCACGCGAAATGTGTTGGCGTAGTTGTCGCCGCACTCGTGTTTGGCGATTTTGGGGATCCAGCCGTCGAGGTTCTTGCCGTTAAACAAGCTGATCCACGCTTCCCCGGGCGCCGCTGCGTCCGCGGCGCCGGCCATCGTGGCCGCCGCGGCCAGGCACACCGCGCACACCACCGCCACGCGGCACAGGCCGCTCCGTTCGCACCGGTCGCTAAACAGTCGAGTCGTTGTCATGGCAGGATCCTCAGTTCAGTTCGTGTTCATCCGTTTCCCGTAAGTGTAGCGCGCCGCGAAAGATTTTTCGACCGGACTGGCAGCGCGGACGGCATGGGCGTCCCGGAAGCGTGCGCGCCCGTCAGACGAAGAAGGGGTTGTAGCGGCTCTCGATGGCCACGGTCGAGGACGGGCCGTGGCCCGTGTGAATCTCGGTATCCGCGGGCAGGCTGAAGATGTGGTTCCGGATGGCGTCGAGCTGCTGCCGGGCGAGCGCGGGCGACGCCGTGCCGCCCACCGACCCGGCAAACAGCGCGTCGCCGGTAAAAACCATGCCGGGAAAGGCGAGGCTCAGCGCGTCCGGGGTGTGCCCGGGCGTCGCGAGCACCCGGCCCGCCAG
>JAAYAQ010000411.1 GCA_012719295.1 Candidatus Hydrogenedentota bacterium
GGTGGTGTTCAAGGAGACCTGAAAGGTGGCCAGGTCCCTGTTGTTGATGCCCAGGATATGCGCACCCGCGTTGATGGCGCGCTCGATTTCGCGCGCGTCGTGCGTCTCGACCAGCGCCGCCATCTTGAGGTCGCCCGCCAGCTCGAGGTAGTCGCGGAGCTGTTCGTCGGACAGCGCGCGGACAATCAGCAGGATGGCGTCGGCTTCCGCGGCACGCGCCTCGTAGATCTGGTATTCGTCGACGATGAACTCCTTGCGCAGGCAGGGCACGCCCACATGCCGGCGGACCGCCGTCAGGTCGGCCAGGGCGCCCTGGAAGTATTTCTTGTCCGTCAGGACGGAGATAGCACTGGCCCCGGCGCGCTCGTACTGTCCCCCGAGTTCCACCGGGTTCAGGTTGGGGCGCAGCACGCCCTTGCTGGGCGAGGCCTTCTTCACCTCGGCGATCAGGCTGATGCCCGGCGCCCGGAGCGCCGCGCGGAAATCGCGTGGCGGGCCAAGCTCGCTCAAGCGGCGCTTCAGCGAGCTCAGCGGAACCGACGTCTTGGAGGCGTCAACCTCGGCGCGCTTATGCGCGCAGATTTCATCGAGAATCATTGGATACCTTTATCAGCGTTTCCAGCGTTCGCAGCGCGGCGCCCGAGTCAATCGATTCACGGGCGAGTTCCAGGGCCGCGGCCCAGTCGAGCGCGTCGTCGCCCGCCCGCAAGCCGGACGCGGCGTTCAGGAGCACCACATCCCTGCGCGGACCCGGTTCCCCCGCCAGTACGGACCGCAGGATGCCGGCATTCTCAGCCGGGGACCCGCCCGCGACGGCGTCGCGGGGGACGGTCGCCAGACCCATCTGCTCCGGGGTGATCTCGTACGTGGTGACGCGGCCGTTGAGGACTTCCGCGACCCGGGTCGGGCCTGAAAGAGAGATTTCGTCGAGACCGTCCTTTCCCGACACGACAAACGCGTGGCGGGCGCCGAGGTTCGCGAGGACATGCGCGAGGGGTTCGGCGAGACCGGGTTCAAACACGCCGATCGAGAACCCCGTCGGCCGGGCCGGGTTGGTCAGCGGGCCGAGGATGTTGAAAACGGTCCGCGTGGCGCGCAATTCCGAACGAATGGGCGCCACATGCTTCATGGCGGTGTGTACCGAGCGGGCAAACAGGAATCCGATGCCGGTCTCGTCAATGCAGCGGAGCACCTGCTCCGGGGTGGCGTCGATATTGACGCCGAGCGCTTCGAGGACGTCGGCGCTGCCGCATTTGCTGGTGGCGCTGCGGTTGCCGTGTTTCGCGACCGCCATCCCCGCGCCGGCCACCACAAACGACGCGGAAGTCGAGATATTGAAACTGCCGGAATGGTCGCCGCCCGTCCCGACGATGTCGATCAAGGGGGTGCGCCGGGGGAGGATGGGAACGGCCATATCTCGCATGACCTGGGCGAATCCCGTGATTTCGTCGATCGTCTCGCCCTTGACCCGCAGCCCCATGAGCAGGGCGGAAACCTGCACGGGACTGGCCTCGCCCGACATGAGCAGGCGCATGGCGTCCGCGGCCTGTTCCCTCGTAAGGTCTTTCCGCTGGCTGATTAAGGCGATAGCGTCGTCAAGCATGGAAGCAAACCCGGTACTCTTTCCCTCTGTGCACAATTCGCGGCCCCGCGCCAGGCGGCGCAACTGTAACAACGGGCCAAAAACAAAGTCAACCTGCCGGCGTGCGGGA
>JAAYAQ010000069.1 GCA_012719295.1 Candidatus Hydrogenedentota bacterium
GCGGCCCCGGCCAACCCGCACGCGGCGCCGAATCCCGTTCTGATCAAGGCCCCGTTCACGTTTTCCGGCATGCGGATGGAGAACACCCCCGTTATCTTCCAGGGGCGGCCGTTGCTGGTCCAGAACTACCGTTCCAGCGAGGTCAAGGCCGAGGGCTTCTACCTGTCCGTGGAAGATCTGCTCACCAGCCAGGAACTCGCCCGCTTCGGCGAGACGTTTTCGTTTGTGAGCGCCTTTGTGCATGGCGACGAGTTGAACGTATTCGCGACCGAAAACACCGACGATGACTGGACCCATGACATTTACCGGTTCACCTCCACCGATCTCAAGAATTGGACCAAGGCGCTCGCAATCAAGCGCCGCGAAGGCGAGCACCTGTTCAACGCATCCGTATGCCGTGACGACCGGGGATACGTGATGGCGTTCGAATCGAATCTTCCGGTGCAATGGAGCTTCCGGTTCGCCCGCTCGCAGGATCTCGCCACATGGGAAGAGGTCGAAGGCCTCCAGTTCTCCGATCTGGCCGAACAAACGGCCTGCGCCAATCCCTGTATCCGGTACTTCGCGCCCTATTACTACGTCATTTACGGCGCATGGCGCTGGAAGGGGCCCGGGGTCTGGTACGAATACGCCCTCGATACGACAAAATACATCACCCTGATTGCGCGCTCGCTCGACCTCGCGACCTGGGAATTGAGCCCCACCAGGCGCCCCATGCTCGATGTGGCGCCAGGGGAAGGCATCAACAATACCGACGCGGATCTGTTCGAGTACGAAGGCAATACGTACGTATACTACGCCAACGGCAATCAGGCGGACTGGTCAAACATCCGGGTGGCCATCCACCCCGGACCGATGAAGAAATTCCTCGAAAGTTACTTCCCGGAAGACGTGCCCAAGATCACGTTCGACGCGCGGCAGGGGAAATACACGTATCCGGAGCGGTGATGATCGTCCGTGCCGTGCTCGCGGCACGAGGCGTCGCGGAGATGGCCGGTATGCGGCATTGACAGGCTTTGGACCCGGGCCCATAATCAACCCGGCAGGCGGTGACCGGCAGCGAGGGCGGCGCCGCGGCAGCGTCTTAAACCATCGTTCAGCTCACGGCGTGCCCGTGTGTTCAGTGGCGTTCGCCGTCAACTCCGGGCCGGAGGAACTATCATGCGGCACTTGCATCCCCTGCGTCTGGGCGCGTGTGCGCTGTTGTGGGCCGTTTTCCTGACGGGCTGCCCCGATTTGTCCCGGTTCAGCGTGAATCCGGCCAGCGTTGCGGTGGTCATTGGCGAGAGCGTGCCCCTGTCCGTCACATCGTCGGACGAAGAGGACACCTCGGTGGTGTGCGTATCCAGCGACCCGCGCGTGGCGCGGGGCGACTCTCAGGCGAGGGTATTCGGGCTCGCATTGGGAACGGCAAAACTCACGGTCAGAGGCGCCCACAGCGGTGAGAAGGCGCGCGTCGCCGTGACCGTGGTCGCGCCGCCGGATTTCAACATGGCTCTGCCCACGGACCCCGCGAGCTGCCAACCGTCCATGGAATGTGAGTCGACCCTGTCGTCGGTCAATTGCACGCTGCAGTTCACCGGAATCGCGGCCCGCATCGAGCGCGACCTTCAGACGCTCTATCACCGGCTGGCCCTGGCGGGCGCGGAATCCATCCAGACGCCCGGCATGCCCGAACTGCCGGTCTATACACTCCATGTAGCCATACCTGTGGACAGCCAGACCGGGGCGCGTGCCTCGTGGAGCATTTCGGTGAAACCGGAGTTGCCGCAAACCATCGGCAACATGTGGGTCTATCCCGCCCAGTCGCCCCCGTGGCTGGAGGATTCGGAAGATGCGCCGGGAGTGCCGGCGCGGCCGGAGTTTGTGCGCGACAAGAACGTCTACGACTCGTCGAACCCGTATCCCCAGTGGTCCTACCAGGAGGAGGCGTCTCAGATCGGCAACCTGCACGTGCTGAGCATCCGCGTCTCCCCCACTCGCTTCCTGCCGGCGGAGCGCCAACTCATCCTGGCGCGGCGCTTGCGTGTTCAGGTGAAATTCTCGGGGCTGGCTTCGCCGTCTTTGCCCGCGGTACTGGGAGACTTCACAGGCGCCCAGGCGCCCGGGGCCGAGGAATGGCTGGCCGGCGAGATGCTGAACCGGGAACTGATCCCCGTGGCCACAGAAGGCGACCTGTCGCGGGTCCTCGCGCCCCCCAACGCCACACGGATTCAAGATGAAGCGTTCGAGCTGCTCATCCTCACGCGACCCAGTCTGCTCGACGCCGCGCGCCGCCTCGCGCGCCACCGCCAGGACATGGGAACACGAACCTGGCTCGCGTCGCTGGACAACGGCGACTATCCCGACGCGGCATCGATACGCGAATTCGTGGTTGGGCTCGACGCCTCGAACCGGCTACCCCTCTATGTAGCGCCGGGCCCCGCGGCCATGTCGGCGATCTTGCTGTTCGGCGACGCCGAGCTCATTCCCCCGCACCAGGGCATGAATGTGCGTGGCGCCGCCGATCCGACGCGCCTGTTGGATTATGTCGTCACCGTGGGAACGGACCTGCCCTATGCGGCCATCCGCGGAGACGACAACCAGCCCGATGTGGCGATCGGCCGCATCTCCGTGGATACGCCCGACGAGGCCGACGCGGTGGTCGACAAGATCCTCCGGTACGAGCTGCGTCCCCCCGGCGAGGTACCCGGTCACGCTGCAACCTACTCCTATTTCGACGACGTGATATGGCCCACAGCCATACTCTCCAGCCGTCTCGAGCTGGAGGAAGGAAGCACCACGGTCTTCGGCTCCGGCGCCGGTTTTACCGGCATGGTGATTCCCGGCGACTACATCGTGGTGCTCACGAGCGGGCTTCCGAATCCGCTCTGGCTGGAGGTGGCGGCCGTCGTCAGCGACACGGAGCTCACGCTGGCAACCCCGTACGATCGCGCGCCGAATCCCGCGGGGGACTATGGCGTCATCGGGCAGCGGGATGGCCGGGATGACTGGGAATTCTTCGTCGGGGCCGAACGCGTACGGAGTTTCCTTCGCGGCCGGGGCGTGACGGTGCGATTGGGCTACACGCGCAGCGGCGGACCGCAACCGGTTTCAGACTTCTACGGCACCCCCCTGGCCCGGGATCTCGCCGCCTACCGGTGGGACGCGGACGCGACCGACATTCAGGCCAACTGGCGGGAAGGGCTCGACGGGCTCATCGTTCACACCGACCACGGGCACCGGTTCGGGTGGCAGCACCCCGCGTTTCAGACGGGAGACCCCGAGTCGACGAATCCCGGAGACCTCCTTCCCATGCTTGAGCCCGACACGGCATGGTACCCCATCGTTTTCAGCATGAACTGCGACTCGGGATGGTTTGACAACGAGACCGACACCGTCAGGTTCAATTTTGGATGGGTGGAAATACCGCAGACCGGTCCCGACGGGGAGTGTTTCTGCGAACGCGCGCTGCGATACCCCGACGGCGGGGCCGTCGCGCTCGTCGGCGCCATCCGCGGCGGCGACGCCGACGCCAATGACCGCCTGCTCGACGGCCTGGTCACGGCGTTGTATTGGGATTATGCCGAGGGCAGCATCAGCCCCTGGAGCGTGCGGCCCGTGTTTGATCGACTGGGCAGCGCGTTTCGCTGGGCCATGTTCCATCAGCGGACCTGGCTGGGCACCGATATCGTTCGCGCCGACTACAATGCGCAAATCTATCATCTTCTCGGCGATCCCATGCTGCTGATGCGCCCGCCCGATTGATTGGGCACTGAGGACGGTGCCGCAAAGACCGTGGCGGCGGAAACGCGCACGATGGCACGCGCGCAGTGTTCGGTGTTGCTGCCATGTTTGCACTCGTCGTGCCGCGCGAGAAGACAAAGCCCGCGGCAGAACGTTTGAACTGTGTGGGCGGCTCCCTGGGGAATTTTGCCCGGAGATCTGTTCCTACCGGGCGGCCAGTCTGGTAGAATGGCTGGTGCATCGCCGAGATATGACATGGTCTAACTGAATCACGACAGGGGGTATCAGGCTCACTATGAATATGCAAGCGCTGGACTGGGCAGTGTTGGGAGCGATGGTGGTGTTCATTTGCTGGTCGGGGTATGTGACGAGCAAATACACACGGAGCGTGTCGGACTTCCTCGCCGGGAACCGTTGCGCGGGCAAGTATCTGCTGGGGGTGGCCGACGGCATTGCGGGTCTATGCGCCATATCGATCGTGGCCTTGTTCGAGATGTACTACAAGGCGGGATTCACGGCGGTGTGGTGGCAGATGATGATGCTGATCGCGATGGTTCTCGTCTCCATTTCCGGGTGGGTGCAATACCGGTACCGGCAGACGCGCAGCATGACCATGGCCCAGTTTTTCGAGGTGCGGTACAGCCGGGGGTTCCGGGTCTTCGCCGGGTTGCTGGCGTTTGTATCGGGCAGCATCAATTTTGCGATATTCCCGGCGGTTGGGGGACGTTTTTTCCAGTACTTCTGCGGTTTTCCGCCGTATATCGTCTCGCTGGGGGCCCTGCAAATCGAC
>JAAYAQ010000412.1 GCA_012719295.1 Candidatus Hydrogenedentota bacterium
GTGCACGAGCGCGTATCCGTCTCAGGGGGACAAGGACGCAGACGGATCCTCAGGGGAAGGGAATCGACGACACTTGAGTTGGGGAACGCACACGCCACCGTTGCACAGGGGTTCCCGGGTACGGACGACCGCGTACCGCGTGCATGCAAGGCCGTCTTTCTCTGCACTTTTCCGACGAACGGAACACACGGGCGTCCGGCCGCAACCCAGGCGGGGTTGTGCGAGGACGGCAAGGCCACACCGAGCCTCCGGCTCGTTGGCATAGGGCTACATGACCACGTCATGAGCCGTGTTGACGGAATCAGGACCCTGACCTTGCAGGCAAGGCGGGTTCCCGGCAACACATGTTTCGGGGTTTAGTTGCGAGAAAGGAGGAACACCATGGCCCCAGCGAAGAAGAAGACCGCAGCGAAGAAGAAGACTGCCGCCAAGAAGCCGGCCGCGAAGAAGAAGGCGGTCGCCAAGAAGAAGCCGGCCGCGAAGAAGAAGCCGGCTGCGAAGAAGAAGCCGGCTGCGAAGAAGAAGGCAGTCGCCAAGAAGAAGCCGGCCGCCAAGAAAAAGGCAGCGGCGAAGAAGAAGAAGTAGTCACCTCTTCGGCACATGGCCGGAGGCGTCTGCTCTTTGAAACGGGCACACCGTTTTTAAGGGCAGAGGCCTCCGGTCTCTTTTATGCGAAGCCCTGCCCGCACCGCCTGCGCGTTTTGGCCGCGTCTCTTGCGCCGTTCCTCCTGAATCGCTAGACTGCAGCGTCCCGGTGGCCCGGGCGTTCTTGAGCGGCGCCGCGCCTGCCGGGCGCGAGGGAGAGGTATCTTGGAAGAGACGATTCGTCAAGCTCTCGCTGCTGCCGTGGGCGAATCGGGAAGTCCGGGGGCGGTGGCGTATGTGGGCAATCTGGATGCGCCCATCTTCTTTGAGGCGCTTGGTCATGCCCAACTGGAACCCGTTCCCGCTCCGGCGCAGACCAGCACCATCTACGACCTGGCCTCACTCACCAAAGTCGTAGCGACCACCACCGCGCTGCTGTTGCTGCGCGACCAGGGCGCGGTCGAGTTTGAACGGTCCGTGTCCGACTACGTGCCCATCGCTGCGTTTCGGGGGATCACGGTACGGCATCTGCTGACGCACACGGGCGGCCTGGTGGCGGGGCGGCCGCTGTACCGCACCCATTCGAGCGTGGACGCCATGCTCGAGGAGTACGGACGCGAGGGCATCCAGAACGCTCCGGGGATTTCCTGGCGCTATTCCGATGCGGGGTTTATGCTCCTGGGCCGCATTGTGGAGCGCGCAGCCGGAAAACCGCTGGATCGGTTCTGCGCGGAACGAATATTCACGCCCCTGAACATGGCGGATACGTTTTTCAACCCTCCGGCGCGCTTGCGTTCACGCTGCGCCCCCACGGAACGCTGCGCCTGGCGCGAACGGATTGTGCAGGGCGAGGTGCACGACGAAAATTGCTGCGCGGTGGGCGGCGTGTCGGGGCATGCCGGTCTGTTTTCGACCGCGGAGGATCTGGCCCGGTTCTGCAGGGCCTTTCTGGGCGGGGCGCTGGTGTCTGAAGCGGTCCTGGACGAGGTGAGCGCTCTGGGACAGGTCCCGTCGTATCCGTGGCAGGGGCTGGGCTGGCTGATTGACCCCTGGGACACCTCGACGACCGGATTTCTCCCGTCGCGGCGGGCCCTGGGGCACACGGGATGGACCGGTACCAGCATGTGGATGGACCGCGATACGGGGGTGTTTGCGATTCTGCTGGCCAACACGTGCCATCCCGTTCGGGACGTGCGCGACAATAAGGTGCTGCGCAATACGTTCTACAGCGGCGTGGCCCGCGCCCTCTATCCCCGCCGCACCAACACCCACGCGGGGCTGGACCGGCTTTTGCGGGAGAATTTCTATACGATACGCGCCGCGCGGCGGGTGGCGCTCCTGACCAATCATGCCGCGGTCGACCAGATGGGCCGGCACATTCTGGATGTTCCTGGTCTGGGCGCATCCCACACCCTGCATGTGCTCTACAGTCCCGAGCACGGCATCCGGGGAACCCATGAGGCCGGCGCGGAGGTGGCGTCCGAACGCGGCGCGGTGCCCGTGATCAGCCTGTACGGCAAGCGGACGCGCCCTACCGCGGCGGAACTCTCCGAGATCGGGTATTTTCTGATCGACCTGCAGGACATCGGGTCGCGGTATTACACGTATATGGCGACGATGCGGGAGTGTCTGTCGGCATGCGCCCAGGCGAAGAAGCCCGTGCTTATCCTGGATCGGCCCAATCCGCTGGGGGGCGCCGTGCTCGAGGGCCCGATCGCGGAGCGTACGGGATCCCCCGTATGCTGCGCGCCCATTCCGGTTCGGCACGGCATGACGATGGGCGAACTGGCCGTGTTCTTCCTCCGCGAAGAGTTCAGCAAGCAGAAGCTGAACCTCTCCGTGCAGTTGCTGGACAGCTGGCGGCGGGACGCGCTGTTTGACGAGTGTGCTTATCCCTGGGTCGCGCCGTCGCCGAATATCCCGACGCCCCTGACCGCGCTCGTGTACGTGGGCACGTGCCTGTTCGAAGGGACGAACCTGAACGAGGGGCGCGGCACCGAGACCCCGTTTCATGTCGTGGGGGCGCCGTGGCTCGATGCGGAAGCCGTCATCGGCCGGATTCTGCCGGAAGAGATGCCCGGGTGCAGCCTGTCCGCGTGCCGCTACACGCCGCGCGCGATTCCAGGCAAGGCGTCATCTCCCCGCTACCGGGACGAAGAATGCCGCGGGATTCGCATCCATGTGAACAAGCCGCGGGACGTGCGGGCGTTCGCACTGGCGTTGGCGCTCCTGCGCGCAATCCGGAAACAGCATCCCCGGCAGTTCGAGTGGGGCGCCTTCTTCGATGTGCTGGCCGGCGGCGAGAAGGTGCGTGCCTGGCTTGAACGGGACATGCCCGCCGCCGACATCCTTGCCCAGTTTGCTTCACCACTGGACGCGTTCGCGGCTTCCCGGCCCAGGCGGTATGAATAAGCGGCGGACGTTTTCCGGGCCGTCAATCAGTCCAGCGGCGCGTCAGCGCGATACAACACGGTGTAGAGGACGTCGCCGGAGCCCGTCCGCGAACCGTTTTCGTGGCCGAGGACGGTCTTGATATCGACGATTTCGGGCGCGTTACGGGCGATCCACTCATTGACTTCGGCGTCGAGGGCCGCTGTCTTGTCCTCGTATCCTTTGAATGTTTTGATGAAAATCATGGCATGGCCCCTCATGCATCTCGTGTGTTCGTTTCGAGTCCAGTGTATCAGGAAGCCGCGGGTTGATCGAGTCACTCCCACAGGTCAGGCGAACCGGCGTCCAGGGCCTGTGCCTGACGCCACAGGCCGTGAAGCTGCTGTGCCAGCTCGAGACCCTGAGCGGCCCCCAGATCGGCGCAGCCCGCGCCGAGCAGGGTCCGGGGCAATGCGTCCGGAGGGTGCTGCCATACCGCGACGGTTTTGCCTTGCCCGCGACCGCTCAGACCGGTCCGGACGCTGCCGCCGGTCTTTTGCGGAGCGACGACCAGGATGAGGCGGGCGGCGGCGGCGATCAGGTCGTTGCGCGTCACGGCGGCATAGCGCCTCCAGGGGGCATCCGGCGGAAAGGGGCTGAGCAGCAGGGCGCGTCCCTCGCGGAGCGCCTGTTCGAGGTACGGCGGCGGCGTGTAGGTGAGCACGCCCTGGGGCAACACGGCGAGGGTCGTGCCGCCGGCAGCGAGGGCGGCGTTGTGAGCCGTTGTGTCGATGCCCTCGGCGGCGCCGCTGATCAGGATGTCGCCCGCCATCGCCGCGAACCGTGCCATGCTCGACGCCGCGTCACGCGCGCCGGGCAGCGGGGTGCGCGTGCCGACGACGGCCGTTCCCGGACGGGCAAGGAGTTCGAGGGGGCCTCTGAAGAACAAAAGCGGCGGCGCGGCCCTCCGAAGATGCGCGCGCACCCTCCGCGGATAGGCCGTGTCGCTCAGCGACACATAGCCTCCGCCCGATTCGAGCAGCTGCTCGAGCAGCCGCAGGGCCCTTGCGTGCCAGGCCGGGGTTTGTTCGGCTATCCGCGCGGCCACGGCGTCGCTCCGGGGCGGGAGCGCGGCGACCAGACGGCGCAGCGGAAGCACGAGGAATGCGGAAGGCGGCAGATGCAGCCGTCCGGCCGTTTCAAGCGCCAGCCGGACTGAATGCTGGCCGATGCCCGGCGTCAACGCCAGCGCCAGCAGGGCCGCGGCGTCTTCAACAGGCGTTTGTGTGATTTCCCCCATGACCGGACGCCATGGTAGCGGCTGACGCCGCGGTTTCACAACATCGCCGCCATGCACGATCGCCGGGCCGGATGCGGACCGCCGGTCAGGAGCCTTCCCGGGCCGGAGCGGCATCTTCTTTCGTCTCGAGGTGTTCCTCGGGCACGGGCCAGAGCAGGATGTTGCGAAATTCGATGGGCGTGCCTTCACTTTGAAGCCCGATATGGCCCTCGTTCACCGTGGTTCCCGTGGCGACATTCTGGAGCAGGCCGTTCACGAAGACGTTGATGGTGTTTCCCGAGCAGATCACCTCTTTCTTGTTCCATTCGCCCAGAGGTTTCTCGTTGCTCTCCGTTTTCTTTGGAACGCGGCGGTCATCGGGTTTGTTGGGCTTGTGTTCGTTGAACTCCGTGCCGTCGATGACCCAGAAATCGCCGGCATCGCCGCTGTGCAACTGCGACTCGATGCTTCTGGGCCATACCTTGTCTTCCCCGTTGATATGCAGGAGGCAGCCGCTGTTGCCGCCCTTTTCGGGCCAGCGCCACTCGAAGGTGAGTTTGTAGTTCGAGAACTTCTTCACGGTGCGCATATACCCCGCCGGACTGCCGGTGCAGCGGACCACCCCGTCTTTGGCGGTCCAGACGGTCGCGGGATCGACGTTCTCATTGGGGATGAAGAGCTTCCACCCCTCGAAATCCTTGCCGTTGAACAGCACATAGGGCGTTGCTTCGGACGTGCCGTCGGTCTGGGCGGCGGATTCTTCCCCGGCGGTCGCGGGCGCGGCGTTTTCCGCGGCGCACCAGGCTGCCGGAGCCCCGGCCAGCGCGCAGAGCATCAACACTGGAAAGACATAACGCATATACGCATCCTCCATACCCGGATCGTTTCCGCAGCAGCGATTTCAATCGCCGCATATCATAGCATAGACTCAGCCGTCGAGCAGGGCGGACAGGACATCGTCGACCCGGGGCCACGGCGCGCCGCGCACGGCCCGCACATGCGCGCCGCGCGGGGCCCAGACATGGGGCTTCGTCGGTCCGAATACCGCCGTGGTGCGTGTCCCGCATGCTGCCGCGAGATGGGTGACGCCGCTGTCGTTGCCCACATAGTCGCGCGCCGCCGTCAGGCAACGCGCCAGAGCGGTCAGGGAAGGCTCAGAAAGGACTTTCGCGTCCGCGGGCAGGGTGACCCCTTCCTCGGCGGGTCCCACGCACCAGTGGACCTCCCTGCCCCTCACGCGAAGCTCCCCGGCAAGGGCCATGAAGCGGTCGAGGGGCCAGTTCTTCGCTTTGCCTCCGCTTCCGGGATGAATGATCACGTCCAGGGACGTATCGACGGGGGGAAGCGAAAGGCGAAACGGCGCGGACGCCTCGAAGCCGAGGCACTGAAGGTAATACTCGGACGCGTGGCGGTCCCAGCCCGCGGGCGGAAGCCCCGCGAACGTGCGCACGTCGTTCGGGCCGCAGGACTGGATGGCCTGTTTCAACGCGCCGTCGTCGTCGCGCATCCAGACTACTGCCGCGTCGAATCGCGCGAGAAGCGCCCGGATGGGTCCGGAAGGGACGGCGAAAAGCGAATCAAAACCGGCCGCGTCCATGTCGTGGACGCGCTCCACGAGCCCGGCGTCGAGCGCCAGCGCCAGGCGGCCGGGCCGTCCGAGCAGTTCAATCGCGGCATCGCGCGCAAGCCGCTCGATTGACGGGCCGCAGAGCAGCAGATCCCCGATCCCGCCCGTATGCACGACCAGGATCCTGGGCCGCTCCGGCCCCGTGCCCCGCCCTGGCGTCTGTGGTCTGCCGGCCCGCATGCGGACGGAGCTCCTCAGCAGAACTGCTCGAGGAAGGCCGCGCCGCGCATGAACCCCTCTTCGGGGGTCTGGGTCTGGTCTTCGTGCTCGATGCTCAACACCCCGTCATACCCGGCATGGCGAAGGTGGCTGATGTATTCGCCCCAGTTGATGTTGCCGAAGCCGGGAATCACATAGCGCCACCAGCCCGAACCGTAGACGCCGACATAGGCGCGGGCGGCCTTGTCAACAAGCGTGTCTTTGGCGTGGGTGTGGAAGAGGCGGTCCGGAAACATCGCGATGGGCGCAAGGTGGTCGCATTCCATGTGATAGAGATGGCTCGGATCGTAATTCAACCCGAAATGGTCATCGGGAATGGCGTCAAACAGGGCGTCGAACGTGTCCAGGCCCTGCAGACAGGTCTCGAAATAATTCTCGAGGGCGAGCCGGATGCCTTTCTTGCGGGCATGGGCGAGGAGCGGCTTGAAGACCTTTGGCAGGACCTCGCGAATGGTCTCGTGTTTGGTCATGCCCGGCGCCGGTCCGCCCGCGAGCAGGCAGACCACGGGCACCCCGAGCAGCGCCGCGGCGTCGATGCACTTCCTGGCATGGGCCTGCACGCTTTTCGTCGCCCTGGGGACGGTCAGGTCCATGGTGTAATACGCGAGCGAGGTAATCTCGATGCCCCGCTCGGCCAGCTCGACCTTGATCTGCCGCGCGCGGGCAGCCGTCAACCGGGCGGGATCGATGTGGTTGCTCCCGGGCCCGGCCCACACTTCGAGACACGGGATGCCGGCGTCTTCGGCGAAATCGAACACGGATTTGAGGGACTCGTGGTTTAAAGGGCCGGTTAACATGCCAACTTTCATGGCCGTTTCCTCCTCCTCCCGCCAGCGCTCCGGCCGCGGGTCACTCCGACATTCGAAGCACAATCTTAATCGCATCGCCGGACTGGGCGTGTTCGAACGCCCGGTCTGCCTCTTCCAGGGGATAGGTGGCCGTTATCATGGGCCTCACCACGAGGGTTCCGAGGGCCAGCGCCTCGAGCGCGGGCCGGAACGGGCCGCACCGCGACCCGACAATCTGGACCTCGTTGATGACCGGCAGGCTCAGATCCATCTGGGACGCGCCGGCGACGGTGGTCTTGAGCACGACCACGCCCTCGGGGCGCACGAGGTGCAAGGCGCGCTTCAATCCGGCCGCCGACCCCGTGGCTTCGACCACGACTTCCGCGCCGGGCTCGATGAACTCACCGGCAAGGGCGGTTTTGATGCGGAGCGGCTCCAGCACGGCCAGTTTCCAGGGGTGTTTTCCCACACAGACGAGGTTCTTGGCCTGTAACCACAGCACCTGGGCCACGAGCAGGCCGAGCTTGCCGTCGCCCAGCACGATGATGCGGTCGGCGGCGTCGATCTCGACCTGTTCGAGGATACGGAACGCCGCAGCCGCCGGTTCGGTGAACACGGCCGCCTCGTCGGGCAGTTCGTCCGGCACCAGGTGCAGGTTTTCCTCGGGGAGGACGAGGTATTCCGCGAACGCGCCGTCGCGGCCCTGGATGCCGAGGACCGTGCGCCGGCTGCAGTGATTGGGCATTTCCATCTCGCAGTAAGGACACGCGCCGCAGACACAGTTGATCTCGCCGACCACGCGCTTGCCCAGCAGGTGGCTGTTGGAGGCCTCCTCCACAACGCCGACGAATTCGTGCCCGGGAATGCCCGAAAACCCCATGTATCCCCGCATGATCTCGATGTCCGTGTTGCAGATGCCCGCGCAGCGGACCCGGATGAGGGCTTCGCCCGGCCGGGGCGCCGGTCTGGGCACGGTTGCGATGCGGGGTGCGCCGTCAAAAACCAAAGCGTTCATGCGATGTGTTCCTGGTGTGCTGTCGTTACGTTCCGCGTTCGTATTCCACAACAGCGGGTGCGGCCAGTCAAGCATGGCCGTTCCGCGAGGGTCTCAATTGAAAATGATGTTGCCCCACTCCGGCATGCGTCCGGTTTTGGGGTCGTAGGCCCACGCCGAGCGTTCCTTATGGACGTTGTTCCGGAACCGGGTGACATTGGTTGGCCAGGCCTCGCTTCGCCGGGGCTGCGCGCCGAGGGTGGCGAATGGGATCGCGAATTCGGCGGCCCAGCCCTCTTCGTACGAGGCGGTGGCCACCTGCCAGTCGCCGTTCCAGGCAGGGTCGCCGTTGCGGCTGTCGAACTGGGCGCCCCGGGGATTCACCGCAAACGTGAAGGAGGTTTTCCCGGGCGCCTGAAGCGTTATGGCCAGGTGTTCGTCGTCGTTCAATGAAGCGTCGCGCGCAGTTTGGGTGGCGGCCAGGGTGGACATGCGGGGTTCGCGAGCATAGGCAGCGATGTAGAGGGTGTCGCGCGTGGCCGACATCCAGACGGTCGTCTGCGCGGCCGCGAAGATCTTCCCGTTGTCGAGCAGGAATCCGTCGATTTGCGGCTCGGACGGCCAGCATTTCTCCTTGAACGCCCCGTCGAGCACCGGCACGAGGTCCGAACGCCCGCAGACCCCGACGGCGGGACCCTTGAGGGCGAACACGCGCGGATTGCGCAATACGGCCTGTTCGGCCGGGGCTTCGACCGTGATGCGCAGGTAGCGGGTGCGGACCGGGGAGTCGAGAATGGCTGGCGCACGGAACCCGCCCCGCTCGCGCGAGGACCATTGCTGCGCCGGTTCAAAGGTCTTGCCGTCGCGGCTGCGCTCGACCATGACCGTGGCGGCGCCGACCGTGTCGAAATCGACGCGGCAGACGGGACCGGGCTCGGCCAGGAAGTCGTACGTGGCCTGCGCGGTATGTTCGGTGTCGTTGAATTCCGGTTGCGCCACGATCTCGAGAGGGCGATGTCCCGCCAGGAGCGCCATTTCGCGGCAAGGCAGCAGATAGAGGCCGAACAGAATGGACGACGGCACGAACAGGCCTTTTCCCCGCACCGTGTCGAGGATGCGCTGGGCGCGGGCCTCGTCGGCGCGCGGATCGAGGGCGGTTTGGCGTTCGACCAGCGGCAGGAGTTTCCGGATGCTCCCCGCATTCGGATTCCGGGTGAAGTCGCGTTCCAGCGCGAGGTACTCGGTCATATTCGTCATGAGGCTGGCAACAAGTTTGACCTGCGGCTCGTCGGCCGGAAGTCGCGGCCCCATGGCTTTGCCAAAGGCAAGAAACGCGCGGTGGATCTCCTCGGGGGCAAGGCCGGCGAGGGTGTTGCGGTCGATGTGGTCGGCCACCGCGGCCAGCACCTCGGTGTAGTCCGGTTCCCAGAGGTCCGCGTTAAAAAA
>JAAYAQ010000413.1 GCA_012719295.1 Candidatus Hydrogenedentota bacterium
CCATCCTCCTCAGTTACAACTACTTCTACCGGCAGCGCGGATGGCACAACGAACAATACAGCACCTGTGTGAGCGCTGAGCCAGCACGCAGCTTCAACGAGGAGGGGCTCAAAAACACCATCGAGATCCTCCGCCCCGAATATATCCACCTCAACGGCGACGAAGTGGTGGGCATCGGCCGTGATGGCCGCGACCTGCTTCGCATGCGCCGGGATGGTCTCACGCCTGGCCAGGTTTTTGCGGATCTTCTGAACGGTTTCCGGGATAGCGTGCGCGGGTACGGCAGTGAAGCGAAGCTCATTGTATGGCATGACGTATTCTGGGCGGCTCACGGTGGCTGGGCATTGAGCTATCAGGGGCCGTACTACGCATTCGACGGAGTGGACTATCTTTCAAAGGATCTTTTGATGTGCGTATGGAATTACGGAGGGACCCCCGACCGGCTCCAGCTGGTGGCGCGGCATTTCCTGGACCGCGGTTTCGCGGTTATCGGAGCGCCAGCCGAAACGGGTGCAAACGGAGTGCCCGCGTGGTGCCACGGGCTGCATGCGCTCCAGACCGATTTCGGAGAACAGGTGCACGGGGTTTTCCTGACAAGCTGGCGCGGACCTGAGCAGGTGAACTTTCGTTGGCGGCACGACCTGGGCCGATGGGGATGGAATCCGGCGCCGTGGATTCACCTGGACGGAAGGGAACTCTGGGTAGTTGACCTCTTCTGCGAACCCATCAAGGTCCACGTTAATGGAACAGCCATCTCGCTTGAGAACGCGACACCGGAAAGCGGCCTCTGGCAGGCATGGACGGGCGGATTCGTGAAAAAGGGCCGGTTGCCGGATAGTATCGGGGACAGGGCAACCATCGAGGTATTCGACATCACCGGCATCACGTGCCGGACTGTCCCCATTCCCCAATAGTCGTGTGGCTGGTTCCCCGGTCCAGGGGGCCGTTCTCTGAGGAGCGGTCTGACATCCTATGGAAAACTCCTGTCTGGGAACCGGCCCGTGGTTCGTCCGCGGAACGCCTGCAGTGCATCGAGCGGGCGCGGCCGGGCGTTGCCGTCAAGGCGCAATTCGCGACCGAGACCACCTCCACGTCGGCCCCTACTCCCAGTCGAGCTCTTTCAGGTCGCCCTTGAGCACGAATTCGGGATGATGGCCGAAGTACTCGCCCTCCCACACGAATCCCGCGGTTTCACCCGGGAACATGTAAGCTGTGTCGCCCTCGACCACAGTGATGGTTGCGACGTCGTCGCAGGGCAGAGCCGTGGCCGTGCCATACAAGTTCGTGCGAGTGTCGTAAACGTAGAAGTGGTTGAAGTAGTGGGTATTTGCGACGCGCGGATGGTTCTTCCACGTGCGCTCTACCGCACTGGGCGTGCCGTATTTCGGCTCGATGCGGCCATCCGGGCGCATGAGCGTGTCGTACTGGTACCCGCACGGCAACAGAATGTACCGCTCCTTGTAGACAATCAGGCCGGAAGAGCCCCCGGACCCGGAGATCGGAATGTCGCGCAGCCGCTCCCACGAGTTCTTCGCGGGATCGTATCGCCAACTGTCGACCACATTACAGAATGCGCCCGATTCGGGCGCCACCGCCACCCCGCCGATGAAATACGCCATGCCATCCACGACGGCCGTGGAAGCCAGACATCGCGGCGCACCCGGGCAGGGCTCCATGGATCGCCACCCGGCTTCGGGCGTATCCGTATCGAACATGATCAGGCGATTGCCGAGCCCTCTGACATCCCCGCTGCGATCCGCGTGGGTGTAGAAGCGTTCGGAGTCGTAGTCGGCGCCTCCGAGAAGATAGACCCTCGAGCCCAAAGCGCAGCCGCCGCCCCATGCGGCTGGGGAAGGCAGTGGCGGAACGGTGTCCCAGTTCCACTGACCGTCTCTTCTCGACAGGCGGAATCCATCGTTGTACGTGTACGGCTCGGTATAGCTGAAACCGCCCCAGCAATAGAGGGCGTCGTTGACGCGCGTTCCCTGCATAGCCTGACGCGCGGCGCCGGGCAGGGGCGGGAGAGCCTGCCACCCCTCCCCCATCTCCGTCAGGTTCAGCCCCCACACCCTGTTCAGAAACCCGCGAGGGTATTTGCCGGGTTTCCAATCATCATCGTAGCCGCCGCAGAAGCCGCCGGCGCTCACGATCCAGCTGTGAATCAGCGCCACCTGGTTGTCCTGCATCCCTTGCGGCATGGGAGGCCCCGCCGACCACGTGACCTCGAGCATCCGCGGCACCACGTCCTGAGACTGAGGGGCGGGAGAGGCAGGCAGCGCAGTCGCATGCATCGTTTGGCCGTATGAGAGGCCTGCCAGAACCACCAGAAGACTTGCCAGCCCACTGCCAGATCGCCAGTTCATTGCATGCACCCCTCCCAGGCACCCAGGTATCAGCCGAGATTTCCCATATGGATCCGTCTGCGACCGCCCGAGGCTCACTTCCGGTCATGCTAGTCGTACGGGCCCATCCCGTCAATGTCGATTCTGTCGTGGTGTCACTTTGGGGCTGTTCACACCCTGGCCGCATCGCAGGGCCGCGCGCAGCCATTGGGCGGTATTCGTGCCTCCGCAACCGGCTCAGCGATTGAACGCGGACTGGTGCAACCCGGCTTCTTTCGCTTGCGCTGCCGGGTTTTCTTGGGTTTTGCGCCATCCCCCGAAGCATCTTCTGTTTTCAGAGGGTGAAACGAAACGCCGGCGCCGGAGGATGCCTTCTCGATGTGAGAGGTCCACAACTAGACCAGGTAGAGATTGTCCGTGGCGAAGAACGCGTCGCTGGTGAGGTTCACGCCGAGCGTTCTCAGGCCGGCCTCGTCGCCCGGGGTGGGGATGTGCGTGGTGTGCATGTCGCAACCGCGCAGGTTCACCAGTTGTTCAATGGCGATTTGAGCCGCGCTGTTGAAGGGCGCGGAGGCGCCGACCGCGATAAGCGCTTCTTCAAGGTTGAGACTGATCGTTTTGCCGTCCTTGATGTCCCGCTTCATGTTGCCGATCGCCTTGATGATGTTCGGCGCGATGAGGTGTATCTTGTCGGGGATCTCGGCGAGATGCTTGATCGCGTTGAGAACCGCGCTGGCGGCGGAGTGCATGAGCGGCGAGTTGCTGCCGGTGATGATGGTGCCGTCGGGAAGTTCAATGGCGGTACCGCAATAGACCCCTTCATGGCCCTTCTTTTCGGCCTCGGCGCGCTTGGCGGCTTCGCGCGCGGGGCG